>JAXDPA010000011.1:0-15621 GCA_034668685.1 Sphingomonadales bacterium
GCCCACTGCGCATCCGAAAACCAAAAGAAGTCAGACATCTCACTGCCCTCCTCTCCAAAGGCAGTGAATCACGTTCCATTAGCCAGGGGAATCCTATTTATGGGTCCGGACCCTAGTGACTGTCACCAAGCTTCCACAATCATTGCCAGGACAATTGACGTGAGATTCGCATTCCTTTCCCTGCTCATAGCCGTCACCGCGTGCGGCGCCGAAGTCCGCCATCACGTCGTTAGGGCTCCCAACGGCCAATATGATATCGACTTTGAGACGCGCGACCTGGGCGCGTGCTGTTCTTCGTCTATAGTGGGAACATTGAGGAATCACGATGATACGGGTCCGAATAAAGTCCGGAGAATTATGACGATTAGTGGTGCGACAGAAGCTTGGCTTAACTGGCGCCGTGATAATCAGCTCGAGATCTATGCCTGCAATGCAACACGAGTTGAGCACCAGTCGGATGTCGTATTATCCAATTCTGGCGCCGCATTGTTCATCAGCGTCATCAATTTGACGCCCGTGGCAGTTGGTGGCGCTCGCCTTTGCCCTCCGCCGACCGTTCCCAATGCGCAAAAACTTTGATTATTTGGAGGGACACCCAGGCCGACGAAGTGGCGACCGCCTACACGTCGAACGGCAAGGCCTCGAGCGTCACCGACGCGGAAGGAAACAAGACCAGCTACGTCTATGACGGGTTCGACCGGCTATCGCAGACTCAATATCCGCCGACCACCAAGGGCGCCGGGACCAGCAACAGCTCCGACTACGAGCAGCTCGGCTACGACGCCAACGGCAACGTCACCTCGCGGCGTCTGAGGGACACGCACAGCATCAGCTACACCTACGACGCGCTCAACCGGCTGACCGTGAAGTCGGTGCCCGCCTCGCCCGGCGGCGCCAGCGCGTACAGCGTCTATTACGGCTACGAGCTCGGCGGCCCGATGACCTTCGCCCGGTTCAGCTCGACCACCGGTAGCGGCATCACCAACACCTATGACGCGCTCGGCCGGCTGGCTACGACCGCTACTAACATGGACGGGACCACGCGGACCACCACCCCGACCTACGACCTCTCCGGCAACCGTACCGCGCTCAACGCCTCTTCGGGCTATGCGATCACCTTCAGCCGCGACACACTCGGCCGGTTGACCAGTGTCCAGGAGCCATCCGGGTCGACGCCCCTGCTGGCGCAGGTCGGCTACAACGGCTCGGGCCTTACTTCGAGCGTCGCCTACGGCCCGTCCGGCGCTTCGTCGATCTCGGCGAGCTACGACTCGGTCGGCCGCCTGACCAGCGTCGGCCACGACCTGGCCGGCACCACCTATGACGACAGCCTCGGATTCAGCTACAATCCCGCCAGCCAGATCAAGCAGAACACGCGCTTGGAAACATTGAATGTTCATTTCCGTACTGGCTTTGTCGATCGGAGGGCTGGGCCCGCCGCCTGGCGGCTGTCCCGCCCGGAGCGCGGCGGCGCTTCATCGGCGGGTGAGCTCCATCCTTTCGGAGGAGCCGGTCAGAAGAATGGAGCTCGCCGACGCGCTTGCGCTCGAGTGGCGCGCCGCCTGCCGCAAGGGTTTGTCGACACCGGCGACGGCAAAAGAGTTTGCCCGCCTTCTGGAGGTCGCCGGCGCGCGGGCCTCGGCCGCGCAAGCCCTGTACACGATGGGGGAGAAGGCGCGCGCGGTGCGCCGGCAGGCTCACTCGGCTTTCCTGAATGAGCGCGCCGGAATTTCGGCTCGGCAGTCCCAAGGCATTCCCGTCGCAGGACCGGACCTGATTACGGACAGGTCTCTATATTGTCTGGACGAGAAGCTCCGGCGGAAACGGCCGCCCCCGATCTGCAGATCGCTGGACCGATATCTCCGGTCCGTCGACCGGAGGCTCGATGCGCAAAGGCGATGACCGGCACTCGGGCGGGTGGGGTGGGGGCGGCCTGCACTTCGAACGGAGTGCACCGCCTCGGGCTCGGCGACGTCGAGCCACGACGCCAACGGGCAACCTCGCCTCGGACGGCTCGACCACTAAGCTCCATAACGGCGATTGCGGCGCGGCGGCGGGCGACGCATTATCGCGCGGCAAAGGGAGAGGCGCGTCATGAGCAAGCTGTCGATCACCCAGGCCTGGAACGAGAGCGCCGACTATATCGGCCGCCACGGCGGCGCGCTGTTCACCGTCGCGCTCGCCTTCCTGATGGTGCCGGGCTTGCTGTTTCAGCTTGCGGGACCGGCGGAGGGCGATCCGCGGCCGGGCCTGTGGATGCTGCTCCTGCCGGTCGTCGTCGTGCTCGCGATCGCCGGCAACCTCACCTTGAGCACCCTGGCGCTGGGGCGCGAGGCGGTGGTCGGCAAGGCGATCGGCCATGCCTTCCGCCGCACGCTGCCTTTGCTCGGAGCGACCTTGCTGGTCGGACTCGTCGGATTCGCGCTGCTGATCGTGATGGTGATCGCCAGCGGGGTCGACCTCAACCATGCCGACCCGATGGCGCTCGCCGCCAGCGGCCGCTTCCGGGCGCTGGTATTCGTCTTCTTCCTGATAGCCTGGGTGGTCTCGGCGCGGCTGGCGATGGTGAACCCGGCGGCCGCGGCCGAGCCGCTCGGGCCGATCGCCATCCTGAAGCGCAGCTGGATCCTGACCGGCCGGGCCTTCTGGAGGCTGCTCGCCCTCATCGGGCTGCTGCTGATCCTGTTCTTCGTCATCGCCATCGTGCTCAAGGTCGCCCTCGGCTCCCTGGTCTTCCTGGCGCTCGGCGCGCCGCAGCCGGGCAACCTCCCGACCGTCGTGCTCCTCCTGCTGACCGGGATCGTCAACGCCGGCCTGGCGGTCTGCGTCGTCACCCTGTTTGCGCGGATCTACGTCCAGCTGGCGGGGGATTCGCCGATCAAGGGCACCTGAGGCGCGGTGTCGGCGGGGAGGAGCCCGGCGAGGCGCGGATCGGGAAAGCTCTCGAAGGCGCGCGCGTAGGCGGTGAAGCCGGCCTTGAGATAGGCCTTGAGCGCGGCGGGATGGTCGAGGCTGCAGGTATTGACCCTGAGCCGCGCCACGCCGGGCCGCCAGGCGAGCGCCAGCGTCTGCGCGAACAGCCAGGCGCCGTGGCCCCGGCCGGCGAGCTCGGGGACGAGGCCGAGGAACTTGATCAGGCACTCGTCCGGCGCGCGGAAGTCGAGCTCGAGCAACCCGACCTCTATGCCCTGGCGGTCGAGCACGGCATGCACCTCGCCCATCTCGGCGCAGAGGCGCGCGTCGTCGAACGTGAGGCGCGAGAACCACAGCCAGGGCCCGCCGACCCGGCGGAAGAGCAGGCGGTATTTGGCCGGATCCGGCTCCTTCCAGCGCTCGAGGCGGAGCGGCGAATCGGGGAGCGGCCTGGGCTTCGGCCGCTCGGTCATCTCGAGATAGGTGACGACGGCGCCGAGATGGCCGGGCGGAATCGGGATGAGGCTCATGTCATCGCTCCAGGGCGATCCAGGCGAGGAGCAGGCCGAGCAGGAGGAAGAGGGGAGAGTAGAGCCGCGTGTCGAAGCGCGCCCAGCGGGTGGTGCGAAGCGACTTGAAGAAGCCGACATAGCGGTTGGGGACGAGCGCCCGGGCGGCGAAGGCGGCGGCGACGGCGAGCAGCGCCGCGCGCGCGATGCCCCTCGTCAGCGGCAGGGGCAGACGCCCGGAATAAGCCAGCATCAGCCACGCCAGCGCGGCGAGGGCGAGCGCGACCGCCCCGGCGGCGGGGCGCCAAGAGGGGAGGCGGTGCGCCTTCACCGGCGCCCCGTCCGGCCGCTGCGGGAGCGACACCGAAAAGCCGACCCGCCCGCCCAGCGCCCAATGGAGATGGAAGCCGGCGGCGAAGGCGATGATCGCAAGGGCGAGCAGCAGCGGCATCGCCCCGGGCTAGCATTTCGGTGGCGCGGGCGGAACTCGTGGCGGCGGGCGGTGGAAACCGCTAGTTTGCCGGCATGGATCGTGACTTCGTCATCGAGCGCCTGCGCGCGCACGAGGCCGAGCTGAAGGCGATGGGAATCGCGCGCCTGTCGCTGTTCGGCTCGGTCGCGCGGGGCGAGGCGGGGCCCAAGTCGGACGTGGACCTGGCAGCGGAGATTACTTCGGGCAGGCGCATGGGGCTGTTCCGGTTCGAGGTGCTGCGCGAAAGGCTGGAGGATTTGCTGGGCTCGCCGGTCGATCTCTTACGCGAGCCGATCGACAAGCCTCGCCTGCGCGCGCGTGTGGATCAGGACAGGGTCCATGTTTTCTGACGATCAGCGAGTGGCCGAGTGGCTGGAGGACATCATTGAGAATCGCGACCGCGTCGCCGGCTACCTGGCGGGGAATGTCCTACGAGCAATTTCAGCGGGAGACGCTGGTGCAGGATGCGGTTGAGCGCTGTTCGAGCGAGTCACGGAAGCATCGATCCGGATCGGCCGCGAGCGGTTGGAGAAAATCGTGCCGGAAGTCGCGCTTCACGAAGTACGTGGGCTCGGCAACCTGCTCCGCCACAACTACGATCGCGTCAATCTGCTCAACATCTGGGAAACCGCCACGGACGATCTACCGCCCCTTCGCGTCGCTTGCCTCGCGGCGGTAGGGAGACAAGATTGACTTCACGCGGAGGTGCGGAGGCGCGGAGCCCTGGCCTGAGGCATCGACTCTCATGATGTTCGCCAGGCGCCTTCGCGAAGGGATCCGGGAGGGGCGGATCACGTGCAGCGTCCGGATCTGGACCCGGCCGCATGTGAAGGTGGGCGGGGCCTATGCGATCGAGGGCGGGCAAATCGTGGTCGACTCGATCCGGCCGATCGCGCTCGGCGACGTCACCGGCGCGCTGGCGCGGCAATCGGGGTTCGAGGGGGTGGTGGATTTGCTCAAGGTGGCGAAGCACGGGCGCGGGACGAACGTCTATCTGATCGACTTCCACTTCGTACCGGCCGGCGAGCCCGGCCTCACTCGCCGGGCGCCTTGTTGACGCCGAGCAGCTGCTCGACCAGGACCATGCGGGTGCCGTCGCCGAGGTAGCGCGAGCGGTGGCGGGAGAGGCTGACCCGGCCGACGAGGCGGACCTCGAACGTGCCCCAGGGAATGTCGCCATCCTTCTTCGGGACGAGCCGCCCGGCCGCTTCGTCCATCGCGCCGCAGATGCCAGGTCCGCATTCTATCGAGGCCGATTCGTCCGGCGCGAGGACCGGCTTTCCTTCGAAGCGGCACGCGTCGAAGCGGCTGTTCTCGAAGTTGGTGAACCAGGTGCAGGTGAGCGTCCGGCTCGGCCCGTAGAGCGTGTGGTTGAATCTCAGGTTCGCCTCGGCGGGCGTTGCGGCGAGGAAGGCGAGCAAAGCGAGGGTCCACATCGTCGCGTCTCCTTGGCTGCCCCTCCACCACGCCGCTTCGCGTCGCGGTCCCCCTCCCCCAGCAAGCTGGGGGAGGAGTTCTACGGCTGCATCTGCATCAGCTGGTTCATTGGCATCATGTTGGCCTGGAGGTGGCTCATGATCCAGATCGAGCCGATCACGATCAGGAAGACGACCATGATCCCGTAGGCCAAGGCGAGGACGTTGTTGGTGTTGTCGGGCCCGGTGGTGATGTGGAGGAAGAAGACGAGGTGGACTCCCATCTGGGCGATGGCGAGGACGAGCAAAGCGACGGGGATCGCCGGCGCGTAGATGAGGTGGGTGCTCGCCAGCACGAAGGCGGCGGCGGTGAGGATCACCGAGAAGCCGAGGCCGAGATTGGCGTTGGCGACCCAATGGCCGGCGCTCTCGACCGGCTCGTCGCCGGGGGCGTGGTCCTCGCGGTGGTCGAGCCTTCCGGCGGTGCCGAGGGGGTCGAATTCGAGGTCGCTCATGCCACCGCTCCCATCAGATAGACGATGGTGAAGATGCCGATCCAGACGATGTCCAGAGCGTGCCAGAACAGGTTGAAGCAGATCAGGCGATGGACGACCTCGGGCCGGAAGCCCTTGACCTGGAGCTGCGCCATCATGGTGAGGAGCCACAGGCCCGCGAGGGTGACGTGGAGGCCGTGGAGGCCGACCAGGCCGAAGAAGGCGGAAAGGAAGCCGCTGACCTGGGGCGTGATTCCGCGACTCGCGAGGTCGATGAACTCGAACAGTTCGAGGCCGACGAAGACGAGGCCGAGCAGGCCGGTGATGAGCAGGAAGATTTGCGTCCAGAGCAGGTTGCGGGCGTTGGTCGCGGCGAAGGAGAGGCCGCACGTGTAGCTGGAGAGGAGGAGCGCCGCCGTCTCCCAGCCGACGCGCGGCATCTCGACCAGCTGGCTGATGCCCGGCCCGCCGGCGGTCGCCCCCCGCTGCACCGCGAAGGCGGCGAAGAAGCAGGAGAACAGGACGATGTCGGAGAGCAGGAAGATCCAGAAGCCGTAGCCGACGATTATCCGCTTGCGCGCTGGGCCTGTCATGCCATGGCCGGCGCCCTCGACCGGGCCGTGGCCGTGGCCGCGGTGGCCGAGCCGGTGCGGGTCCTCGCGGACGCGGCGGACGGTCTCGACGGCGGCGGGGAGCGGGTGGTCGGTCATGCCGGCACGCTTTCTTCCGCCGCGATCCGCTCGAGCAGGGCCTCGCGCTGGGCGCGGCGGGCGCGCTCGACTTTGGCGACCTCGTCGGCCGGCACGTGGAACTCATGGACGTCGCGCCAGGCGAAGACGACGAAGCCGGCGAAGGCGGCGGCGAGGCCGAGCCCGGCCAGCCACCAGATCTGCCAGATAAGGGCGAAGCCGGTGACGCTGGCGAAGACGGCGGTGTAGAAGCCCACGGGCGAGTTCACCGGCATCTCGATGTCGCGATAGTCCGGCTCCTCGGACAGGCGCTGGCTCTCGATCGCCTTCACCTTGATGCCCCAATAGGCTTCCTCGCCCTCGACGTTGGGCAGGATCGCGAAGTTGAAGAAAGGCGGCGGCGACGCCGTCGCCCATTCCAATGAGCGGCCGTCCCAGGGATCGCCGCTGTCGTCGCGGAGCCTGTCGCGCTGGACGATCGAGACCACCAGCATGATCACCTGGCAAAGGGCGCCGACGATGAGGATTCCGACCCCGGCCAGCGAGATCAGCAGCAGTGGCCGCCATTCCGCGATGTTCACGTGCTGCAGGCGGCGGGTCATGCCTTCGAGGCCGAGGATGTAGAGCGGCGCGAAGGTGATCCAGAAGCCGAAGAAGGCGAACCAGAAGCTCGCCTTGCCCCAGCCCTCGTGGAGCCGGAAGCCGAACGCCTTGGGGAACCAGTAATCGAGCCCGGCGAAGAGCGCGAAGACGACTCCGCCGACGATCACGTTGTGGAAGTGGGCGACCAGGAACATCGAATTGTGGACGAGGAAGTCGGCCGGCGGGACGGCGAGCAGGACTCCGGTCATTCCGCCGATCACGAAGGTGAAGATGAAGCCCAGCGACCACAGCATGGGCACGCTCATCCGCACCCGGCCGCCGTACATGGTGAAGATCCAGTTGTAGATCTTGACGCCGGTGCCGACGGCGATGACGCTGGTCGAGATGCCGAAGGCGGTGTTGACCGCCGGCCCCGAGCCCATCGTGAAGAAATGGTGGAGCCAGGTCATCATCGAGACGATGCAGATGAACAGTGTCGCCGCGACCATCGAGCGGTAGCCGAACAGGGGCTTGCCCGAGAAGGTCGAGAAGACCTCGGAGAAGATGCCGAAGGCGGGCAGCACCAGGATGTAGACCTCCGGGTGCCCCCAGGCCCAGATCAGGTTCATGAACATCATCGGGTTGCCACCGGCGCCGGCGGTGAAGAAGTGCCAGCCGAAGAAGCGGTCGAGGCTCAGCATGGCCAGCGTGGCGGTGAGGATCGGGAAGACGGCGACGATGATCAGGCTGGAGGCCAGGGTGGTCCAGCAGAACATCGGCATGCGGAGGTAGGACATGCCCGGGCAGCGCATCTTCAGCACCGTGGTGACGAAATTGATGCCGGTCATCAGCGTGCCGATCCCGGATATCTGCACCGCCCAGAGATAGTAATCGACTCCGACGCCGGGCGAGTAAGCGGTCTCGCTCAAGGGCGGGTAGGGAAGCCAGCCGGTGCGGGCGAACTCGCCGACGAACAAAGAGACGTTGACCAGCAGTGCCCCGGACGCGGTCAGCCAGAAGCTGACCAGGTTCATGGTCGGGAAGGCGACGTCGCGGACTCCGAGCTGGAGCGGAGTCACGAAGTTCATGAAGCCGATCACCAGCGGCATCGCCGCGAAGAAGATCATGATCGTCCCGTGGGCGGAGAAGATCTGGTCGTAATGCTCGGGCTCGAGATAGCCCGGCGCGTTGATCGCGACCGCCTGCTGGGTGCGCATCATGATCGCGTCGGCGAAGCCCCGGATCAGCATGACGACGCCCAAAAGGACGTACATGATGCCGATCTTCTTGTGGTCGACGCTGGTGATCCACTCGTTCCAGAGGTACGGCCACCAGCGCTTCCAGGTGACCAGGCCGAGCGTCCCGGCGATCACCAGAACGAGGATGATCGAGGTGATGAGCGGGATGGGTTGGTCGAACGGGATGGCCGACCAGCTCAGCTTACCGAACATCAGCGTCTCCCCCCGGCGACGATCTCCCGGCCGCCCTGTTTGTCGGCGGGGCCGGGGGCGGGCGCGATCTTCTGGGTCGAGATCGCCGCGAACAGGTTCGGGTCGACCGTGCCGAAGGTGATAGGCGCGACGCGCTGGCTCTGCCGGGCGAGCTGCGCATAGGCCGCCTGATCGAGGACCGGCCCGGCACCGCGCGCGCCCTGCGCCCAGGCGGCGAAGCGGTCGGGCGGGACGCTGGTCACCTGGAACTGCATGTCGGAGAAGCCGTCGCCGCTGAACATCGCCGACTGGCCCCACAGCTCCGCGGGGCGGTCGGCCTGCAAATTGAGCTGCGAGACCATGCCCGGCATCGCGTAGATCATCGAGCCGAGGCGGGGCACGAAGAAGGTGTTGAACACGCTCGCCGAGGTGATCGAGAAGTGGACGGGCGTTCCGGCGGGGACGACGAGCCGGTTGACCGTCGCCACGCCCTGCCGCGGATAGATGAACAGCCATTTCCAGTCGAGCGAGACGACCTGCACCTCGAGTGGCGGCGTCTTGGACTCGAGCGGCCGGAACGGATCGAGCCGGTAGGAGCCGATCCAGATCACCCCGCCGATGAACAGGATGGTGAGAATCGGGATCGACCAGACCACCGCCTCGATCCGCCCCGAATAGGACCAGTAAGGGAGATATTCGGCCCTGGTGTTCGACGCCCGGTAGCGCCACGCCATCCAGAAGGCGAGGAGGATGGTCGGGACGACGATCGCCAGCATGATCAAGGTGGCGTCGATCAGGATCCGGCTGTCGTCGCGGCCCACCGGGCCTACGGAATCGAGGATCCCGCCGACGCATCCCGAGGTCGCGAGAGCGAGCGCAGCACCGAACGCCGGGCGGCAAATTCGTGCTCGCAACGCGGAAGCAGGCGACATGATCACCCCCGGAAATGCCGCCGGGCTATTCGCAAGGCGGCATCGCCTTGGCAAGCCTCACGGCGCCGTGGGGAGGCCGGAAACTGCTCCTTTCCGCCGCGTCATCGCGCCGTCCAGGCTGAAGGCGCCCGGACCGGCGGCGACGAGGTAGAGGAAGAGGAAGCAATAGAGGATCGCGGCGTCGCCGCCGTTGACCGCCGGGTAGAAGCCCTTGGGGGCGTGGTACATCCAATAGCCGATCGCCATCTCGCCCGAGGCGAGGAAGGCGGCCGGGCGGGTGAGGAGGCCGAGCGCGATCAGGCCGCCCGTGACCAGCTCGATGAGGCCTCCAACGCCGAACATGGTGAGGAATTGCTGCGGGCCCGGCTGGGCGCCGGGCGGGAAGCCGAACAGTTTCACCAGGCCATGGGAAAGGAACAGGACGCCCGCCATGATCCGAAGGAGGCCGAGCAGCAGCGGAGCGTGGCGATTGAGGCGGTCGGCGATCGGCATGGCGGCGCTCCTTCAGGGTTTCATGATCCCACTCTCCGGCGAGGAGAGGGTCGAGTCCAGACGTCGCGGCGGGCGTCGATCGCGCCGGCCAGCGCCGTGGCGATTCGCCGGTCGTCGGCCGGCGAAGGATGCCAGTCGCAGCCGGTCAAAGCGAGGCCCGCGATGGCGACGAAGGCGATCCGCCGCTCCCCCGCTTCGGCCATGCGCGAGGCGACCCGGCCGGCCTCGCGGGCGATCTCTCCGTCGCCGGTGTCGGCGATCCAGATGAGGAGGAAGGCGCCGGGATTGGTGGCCCGCAGGCTCTGGAGGAAGCGGAGGTAGCGCGCCTCGAAATCGGCCCGCAGCGCCTCCCGGTCGGTCCATTTCTCGCCCGCGTGGAGCGGAGTCGAGAAATCGTTGGTGCCGAGCGCGACGACGATCAGCTGCGGCCGCCATCCAGTGTTCCCCCAGGCGTAGCGATTGTCGAGCAGCGCGTAGGGATAAGCTTGCGGCAAAGTGTCCGCCGCGGCGCCGCCATAGTTGCGGACGATTCCGCGGCCCGAGATCGCGTCCACCTGCACGTCGGCGCCGTACCGCCGGGCGAGCAGCGCCGGAACCGCCCGCGTGGCGTCGGTCGTCGCCCAGACTTCCTCCCTCGTGCATTCGCGCTTCGGCGAGGCATTGCCGTAGCCGACGGTGTGGGAATCCCCGATGAACTCGACGGCGGTCCGAGCGGATGCGAGCGGCGCCGCGCGGATTCCGGCGGAGGCGTAGAACCCGCCGAACCGGGTCGTGCCGCACTGGCTCTCGGTGACGAGCTGAACCCGGACGCGATGGCGTCCGCGGCCGATGCGGCCGATGCGGTAAAGCCCGGCGGCCGGCCGCACCAGCCGGCCGACTTCGCGCCCGTCGACGCCGACCGCCAGTATCGCTTCGCCGGCGCCGACGCGGAACCACGCCTCGCGTCCTGTAAAGCCGGCCTCGAAGACTGTCGCCGGCCACTGCCTCACCCATTCGCCGCGCTCGCGCACTGCGCGGCCGACGACCCGTACCGGTAACGGGCGAAGCCCCGGCGGCGGAGGTGCCGGCGCCGACTGCACTCCCGCCGGCTCGAGGAGCAGGAAGCCTAGCCCCATGTCGCCGTCGGCGGGAGGCTCATCAGGATGGCGTCGACATTGCCGCCGGTCTTGAGCCCGAACAGGGTGCCGCGGTCGTAGAGCAGGTTGAACTCGGCGTAGCGGCCCCGCCATTCGAGCTGGCGCGCCTTGTCGGCGTCGGTGAACGGCGTCGCCATCCGCCGCCGCACCAGCCGCGGGAACACCTCGAGCAACGCCTCGCCGACGTCGCGGGTGAAGGCGAAGGTCGCCTCGAACGGGCCTTCCAGATGGTCGTAGAAGATGCCGCCGACGCCGCGCTGCACGCCGCGGTGGGGGAGGTGGAAATACTCCTCCGCCCAGCGGGAGAAGCGCGGATAGTAGGTCGGGTCGTGGGCGGCGCAGGCGGCGCGCAGCCGCGCGTGGAACTCGGCGGTGTCCTCCTCGCAGGGGATCGGCGGGTTCAAGTCCGCGCCGCCGCCGAACCAGCGCCTGGTCGTCGTCAGGAAGCGGGTGTTCATGTGGACCGCGGGGACGTGCGGGTTCGCCATGTGGGCGACCAGGCTGATCCCGGTGGCGAAGAAGCGCGGGTCCTCGCCGGCACCGTGGATGCTCTTGGCGAATTCGGGGCTGAACCGGCCGCCGACGGTCGAGACGTTGACCCCGACCTTCTCGAACACCGCGCCCTTCATCAGGCCGCGCACGCCGCCGCCGCCGGGAGCGCCGTCCGGGTCGGTCCGCTCCCATTCCGTGTAGCCGAACGCCGCCTCGCTCCCCGCCTCGCGCTCGATCGCCTCGAATTCCGCGCAGATCCGGTCGCGAAGCGATTCGAACCAGGCCCGAGCCTCCTGCTGCTGGTCGTCGAGCTCGATCATCGCCGCGGCGAATGCGCCTCGCCGCAGCGAGTTTCAAGCGGCTGCCGCGGGATCGCCTTGATCTCGAAGAGGTAGCCGTCCGGGCTTCGGAAATATTGCCAGGCGTAACCCCTGAAGACTTCGGCACAGGTCAGATCAGGTAACCGAGCAGCTCCTCGACCGCGTCGCCGCTCAGCCAGGGATCGATTTCGTGATCCCTTGTGGGCTGGTTCTGGGTGATCGTGTAGCGCAGCAGCCGGGCGATATATTCCATTGCCAGGTCGTGATCCGATTTCATCGCCGCCTGGAACGAGTCGCCATCATCCGAACCGACCCGGGCGAGCACCAACGCCCTGAGCGCATCGGCAAATTCCATCGAGTCGGCGCTGACCTGCCACGCGCCCGCCTCGATCGTCTCGGGCGTGATCGATTTGGGATTGCCGACATCGCGTCCTTCGTCCCAGTTCCAGGATGATTCGAAACCGGCAAGGACGCGCATTACCTCGATCATCACCGCGCGACGGTGCCGGTTGTCGCGCCACGGGCCCAGGATCGGCTCGATGGCGGCATAAATATCGTTATTGGGATTTGGAGCGAAGATGTCGTCCGGCGCGGCCTTCCCCCAGGCGATCAGCTCGTCGAGAAAGGCATCCGGCGCGGGACCGCGATCGTACACCTCCGCTTTCAACGCATGGTAGACCATCCCTTGGCCTCCCGTTTTATCGCTCGTCGCCCAACCGGGCGCCGAGCCGGCGCGCCGTCACACCTGAGTCATTCTATCGGCAAGCGGCATTGTGCGGCACAACCCTCGCTGACTCAAGGTTGTGATTCGCGTCTCCGTGCGCCTCGCCCTAGATAACCCAATTGCTCGCCGAGTTGACTTTCCTCTTATCGCCGCCGACCACCTCGCCAACAGCCTCTGCGCCTTCCTGACGCCTTTCTGGCCGGAAGCGCGCAAGCTCGCTGCCGAACGCCCGAAGCAGCGGGGCGAACCCCAGGGAGAGGAAGGATGAAAGTCGCCGGAGAGGCCTCGCAAGGCGCGTTCAAGGTCAATTCGCTCGCCGGTCTCGAGCAGGCGGATGCCGGCAGCGGGCGGCTCGAATGGGATGCGCCGCGCTCGATCTGGAACATGACGTTCATCGCCGCCGCTCTGGTGCTCGGGCCGCTCTACTTCAGCTTGAGCGGGCTGATCGTCTTCCTGCTCCTTTCCGGCTTCACCCTATGCGTCGGCCATTCGGTCGGCTTCCACCGCCGCCTCATCCACCGCAGCTTCGATTGCCCGAAATGGCTCGAGCGGGCGATGATCTATGTCGGCGTGCTGGTGGGCATGGGCGGGCCGCTGTGGACGGTGGGTCTGCACGACATTCGCGACTGGGCGCAGCGCCAGGCGAATTGCCACTGGTTCCTGCGGCACGGCAAACCGGTGCTGCTCGACGGCTTCTATTACCTGAACTTCAAGCTGCGCTTCGACCGGCCGCCGCGCTTCGACGCGGGGGAGGGGATCAGCGACGATCCCTTCTACGTCTTCCTCCAGCGCAGCTGGATGCTGCACCAGATCCCGGTCGGCTTGCTCCTCTACGCGCTCGGCGGCTGGCCGTGGGTGGTGTGGGGGGTGATCGTCCGCGTGGCGGTCTGCTTCACCATGCACTGGTACATCGCCCACGTCGCCCACCGCCGCGGCCATCAGGACTGGTTCGTCGAGGACGCGGCCGTCCAGGGCTACAACATCGCCTGGCTCGCCATCCCGACGATGGGGGAGAGCTGGCACTGCAACCACCACGCCTTCCCCGCCTCGGCGCGCCACGGCCTCTATCCGGGCCAGGCCGACCCCGGCTTCCGCTTCGTCCAGCTGCTGCAGGCGCTGGGGCTGGCCTGGGACGTCCACGTCCCGGCCAACCTGCCGCCGCGCTCCGCGATCACCCCCTTGACGGACCGCGCCCTCAGCATCGCCTCGCCCGGCCAGGCGGAGCTGTCGCGTGCCTGGGCGGCCTCAGCGGGGCATTGACGCCCGCGCGCCGCGGCGGGTGGTTGGAGTCACGCCGGCCAGCCGCCGGTCTGGCGGAGCGCCTCGGCCAGCCCGATCCCCGCCGCCACCGCCAGGTTCAGCGAGCGCGTCCCCTCGGCCTGCGGGATGCGTAGCCGGAGCTCCGCCCGCGCGTGGACCTCGGGAGGCGCGCCGCGGCTTTCCGAGCCGAACAGCAAAGTGTCGTCCGGCTCGAACCGCGCCTCGGGGAGCGGCACCGTCCCGGCGGTGGTGAACAGGATCAGCCGCCCTGCCAGCCCGGCCTCGAACGCCGTCCAGCCGGAATGGCGGTTCACCGATGCGATCTCGACATAATCCATCCCGGCCCGCTTCAGCGCCCGGTCGGAGAAAGCGAAGCCGCAGGGCTCGATCAGGTCGACCGGAGTCGCGAGGCAGGCCGCCAGCCGGAGGATGGTCCCGACATTGCCGGCCTGGTCGGGCTGGTAGAGGGCAAGTCGCACGCGCGCCCTCCCGCTAGCGCTGATGGGCGTCCCGGAAACTATCGTCCAGCGCGCCCCCCAGGGCATTCGCCGCCGCGCTCCAGCAGCTGAGGTCGTCCGGCGCCCCCATGGTCAGCGCGCCGGTCGCCACGACCAGGATCGGCGTGCCGCCATCGCTGACAACGAACGCCGCGGGATGCTTCCCCTCCCGGCACTCGGGGCTTTCCGGGACTTCGGCGAGGGCTCGCCGGTAGGCGGCGCGGATCGCGGTGAGGCGCCCGCCGTCGAGCCGTGCGTTGGCCACCGGCCGCTCGAGCCCGCGGCGGCCGCACTCGCGGCGCGCCGCACGTCCGGTCAGCTCGTTGCGGCCGGTGAGGATGTCGAGGCGGACATTCCCGGCCGGGCAGAATTCCGAATGGCCGATCGTCGCGAACACCCGGGCGGTGGGGCCGAGGCCCGACGCGGGCCGCGCCGGCTGGGCGGCCGCCAGCGTGGCCGCGAGGATCGGAAGCATGAGCCTGTACATGAGGCCTCAGTAGGGCGATCCCGGCGAGCCGCGCAACAAGCGGCGTGCGCCCCGTGGGTTTGCACGGCCGCCGCTCGCTCGCGGTGGTCGTCGGGGAGAAATTCGCTCGGACCCTGCCGTCGGAGGCGACCGGCTTCTTGCTGATGGGCTTCTACGGCGCTCGGGCCCGCGGTCCCCTCTTCAAGGCCGAATGGGCCCAGGCCCTCGCGCCTTGGCCGCCGCCGAGTGCCGGGTTCCGCGCTTACGAGAAGACGAGACGGACCGCCGGCGCCATGGGCGCTCGCCAAAGCCGGCCGGGAAACGCCGAAGACGCTTCCCGACCGGCTCCTTGGTCCGGGTCGTTCCGAGGCTAGGCGTTGGCGACCAGGAACGGATCCCACCAATAATATTGGACCGGGTTTCCGCCGATGCTCACGCCGATCTTCAACTGGTAGGTGCAGGATCCTTGCTTACTCACATATCCCACCCATTGATAGGACGAGGCCGGATTCGGCGGCTTCGGCCACCCAAAATTGCCGAAGATATTGGTTCCATTGGACAATTCGATGCCGACGATTTCCACGCTGTCTCCCTGGGCGCCCAGGGAATCGATGGGAAAGACGTTGAAGGCGAGACCGAACCCGACGGTGACCTGGGTGGTCAGCTCTGTCGAACCTTCGCCGGCGTTGGGGCCGTTGCCCAGCACGTTGTTGTCCATCATATAAATGCCTTGGCCGGCATATTGCCCATTGGGCTGGCTAAATAAATAGGCGGTGTCGACCGCGATGTTGATTACCC
>JAXDPA010000012.1:0-7102 GCA_034668685.1 Sphingomonadales bacterium
TCGCGCCCCGTCCACCCGGGGGACGATGGCGCCGTCCGGCTCGATTCCGAAACCGAGGCGATCGAGATCGAATTGGACACGTCCCTGGCCCCGGCACCGGCGGCAGCCCGCTACTCGCTCGGCCTCGCCTTCGCCGAGCCGATGCCGGCGGCGAGCGCCGGCGCGCCGGTGGCATTGGATTATCGTGACTCGCGGGGAAGCTGGCATCGGGCGGAAACGGCATGGATCGCCGGGGCCGATGCGCCGTCGGGCGCGCTGCTGCCGACCCTCCCAGCGGAGGCGGGTCCGGTCCGCATCGTTCGGCTGCGGCTGGACGTCGGCCTGCCGCGCCGGCTGCTGCCGAACCGGATCGCGCTCAACGCCATTCCGATCGTCCAGGCCGAAACGCTGCCGGGGCTCAAGATAGGCGAAGGCCAGGATTGGCCCGACCTCGAGCTGGGCTTCGACCTCGGCGGCGGCACCCTTCCCGGAAAGGAGGACGGGTTCAAGCCACTCGACATCCGCTCGCTGAGCCCGCGCGGAGAGAAATCCCGCTGGACCGCTGTCGCCGATTTCCGGGCCTCGGGTCCGGACGACCGTCATTTCGTCCTGGACGAGGAGCGGCGCTCAATCGTCTTCGGCAACGGCATCAACGGCCGCTTCCCGGAGCGGGGCGAAGAGATTTCCCACGAGCCGCTCGACGTGACCCGGGGCGCCGAAGGCAATGTCGCAGCGGCGGTCGACTGGACCCTCGGCTCCGCCCCAGCCGCCGACGCCGGTCCCTTCGGGCGCAACCTCTCCGCGATCGCCGGCGGGAAGGATGCGTGGTCGCGCGACGATCTCCTCGCGGAGCTGCGGCGGCGGGCGCGGCGGCGCAAGGCAATGGTGACCGACGCCGAGCTGCTCGCCGCCGCCTTCGCTCTCAAGGGCTATGGCATTTCCCGCGCCGAAGTGCTTGCGCGCTTCCATCCCGCGCTTCCGGGGCAGGAGGTGCCGGGTGCGCGCACCCTTCTGCTGCGCCCCGGCCCGGGCGTGGCGGCGAGCGATGCCTGGCTCGACGCGATAGACCGCGCCCTGGCCCCGGGGCGAATCCTCGGCGAGCGGCTGACCGTCGTCGCCGTGCGCGCGGTCCCTGTGGCCGTCGAGGCGCGGCTGCTCGTCGGCGCGGGCAGCGATCGCCAGCGGATCGGCGACGAGGCCCGGCAGCGCCTCGGCTCGCGGCTCGCGGTCACCGGGCCCGATGACGGTCGTGAGATCGAACCCTGGCCGAGCGGCCGCCCGGTGACGATCGCCGAGCTCGAGACCCTGCTCGCCGGGATCGACGGCGTCGTGGCGGTCACCGACCTGCGGCTCGGGCGGGCCGGCACCGCGCCGGCGGTGGTTTCGCTGCCTTTGGCCCGGACCGAGGTGGCCGTCGTCGACGACCGGATCTCGATCTCCTTCGCGGTGGAGCGCTGACCATGGCCCG
Organism: Sphingomonadales bacterium; assembly: GCA_034668685.1. GTDB lineage: Bacteria > Pseudomonadota > Alphaproteobacteria > Sphingomonadales > Sphingomonadaceae > Allosphingosinicella. Next base: position 1,448 of record JAXDPA010000012.1, read on the forward strand.
GCCCGGCGATCGCTCATACCGATTCGAGGCGGCGGGCCATTGGGCCGCAGGGGCCGTTTCCGGCTTCGCCGAGGAGGCCGGGGGGCTGGTGGCCGAGCCCCCGCGGGTCGCCCGCCGGATTCCGGGCACCGGCGCCGGGACCGTCCCCGGGGTGGGCCCGTGCGGACGGCTTGCCTGGCTGCGCCCCGACAAAGGCGAGGTCTTCGTCCTGCATGACGATGGAGCCGAGCTTCAGGGGCGGATCGACCTCCGCGAGGGCGAGGCTTTCCATCCCGGACCGTCGCTGACCTGGGTCCGCTCCGGCGAGCGGCTCCGGCGCTTCGCGACGCGTAGCCTGCAGGAGCTCGGCGACGTGCGGGTGCCGGGTCTGGTGGCGAGCGCGGCCGACGGTTGCGACGGGCTCTGGCTGCTGACCCGGGGTGCGAACGGCACCCTTGTGCGATGGCTCGACGCGCGCGGCCGGCTGAGGGGCCGGCCCTTGAGAATCCCCGGATCGGGCCGCCCGGTCGCGATCGCGGCCCGTCCGGCGGCACGCCGGCTCGCCGTCCTCGATCTCCCGAGCGCGCTGAACGGGTCGAATCGCGAATGGGCCGTTCACGTCGTCGACCTCGCGACCGGGCGGTCGGGCAAGCCGCTCCGTTTCATCCTCAAGGAAGGCGAAGCGCCGCCGACGTGGATCGTCGCCGACGGTCCCGGCGGCTGGCGCGTCGCCTCGGCCGGAACGCCGGCGGTACTGATCGGAATCTCCGACGGCGGCGTCGAGACCTCGCATCAGCCTGTCCATTTGCCACCCTCTGCAAAGGTCGAGGGGCTGCTCTGGCTCGACGGTCCGATCCTCGATTGCACGGATGGGCTCTACCGGCTGGTCGAGGCGGGCGAGGACGACCAGGACGCGGAATCCGTCAGGCTCGCCTTTATCACTCCGACCCTGATCTCGCCGCCGGGCACGCCGAGCGGCTGGAATCGCGCCGAGCTGGACCTCGACCTGCCCGAGGGGGCGACACTCACCGCGACGATCTTCGCCTCGTCCTCCGAACAGGTGGCGCGCGAGGTTCTGCAGGCGCTCGCCGAGACCGCCGATCGTCCGGCCGCCCGCCTGGACAGGCTTGAGGCGCTTTTGGAGAAGCGGGCCCGCCGGGTCCGCGCGCAGACTTATCGAGTCCAGCCCGATGAGCAGCCGGGACGTCGGACCCTGCACCTGCTCCTCGACGGAATTACCGACCCGTTCGCGTGGCTGAGCTTCGAGATTGCGTGCCCTCCGGGCGGCGTCCCGGTACGCCTCCACGCGCTCAGGGCCCGCTATCCGGACCAAGGCTGGATCGACGATCTGCCCGCCATCTACCGGAGCGAGCCGGGGCCGGCCGGCCGGCTGCGCCAGTTCCTCGCTCCCTTCGAAGCGCTTTACGGCGACATCGACGAGGCGATCGACCGCGTTCCGGCGAGCATCCATCCCGACACTGCCGCCGCCGATCGGCTGAGCTGGCTGCTCGGCTGGCTCGGCTTCCCCCCGACCGCCGGACTGCCCGAGAAGGCGCAACGCGAGCTCCTCGGCAATGCGGGCCGGCTTCTCGAGGAGCGCGGGACGCGCGCGGCGCTGGTCAGCATGCTCGAGATCGTGACAGGGGCTCGGGTCAGCGTCGACGATGACGCCGCCGCCGCGGGCTTCTGGGTCATCGGCGACGATCTCGGGCGATTGTCGCCCAGGCTCGGCTGCGAGACCCGGATAGTCTCGCGCCAGCCGTTCGGCTTCAGGCCGGGCTGCGGCATGCGGCTGGGCGAGGAGCCGCTGCCGCCCTTCTGCGCCAGCGCGGCCCGGATGCTCTCGGCCCGATGCGGCAGGGTGCGCATCACGATCGCCCTCGATCCGTCCCGCGAAGCCGTGCTTCGGCCGATCGTCGAAAGCATGATCGCGATGTTCGTCCCGGCCCACTGCGCCATCGATCTGGTGGTGGGCCGGGCTGGCCGCACGCCACCGGGCGGACGGATCGACCGCGAGTGGAAACTGGACCACGAGCGGCTTGCCGATCCCGACTCGACCGAGCTCGGCTGCGAGACCGAAGCTGGCGCCTGGCGGCTGCCCAGCCCGTCTCTGCCGCCCTTCACCATCAACGCGGACTCGCCGCTCGACGGCGCCCGCCGGCTCGCTTGAGCACAAAGCAGGAGGAGGAAAGAAATGTCCGATGCCGATCTGAAGCCGCCGAGGCGCTGGACCAGGCGGCCGCTTTTCTCCCCCGACCAGATGCTGACGGCGCAGCAGCTGAACACGCTGATCGACGGCCAGCGCGAGCATGGCGAGAGGCTGATGCGGGCACTTTACGGCCCGGGCGTGCTCTTCGGTTTCGCCGTCGGCCTGTCGGACCCCGGACGCCTCCCCGGCAATCCCCCTGTCGACGCGAATTTGGGCCCGAAGGGCTCGACCAGGCTTGAGATCTCCTGTGGGATGGCGCTCGACCGGCACGGTCGGCTCCTTCACTGGCCCGAGGGCAGCCTCCCTTATTGCGAGATCGTCACCGAAACCGGGTGCGCGGGGACCTTCACCTTGTCGGCCCACTATGCCGAACGGCGCTCGGCTCACGGCGGCTGCGGGCCGTGCGCGGACAAGCCGGAATGGATCGAGGAGGGCGTGGTCTTCACGCTCACCCTCGGATGCTCCGATTGGGACCGCGCCTGCCCGGCGCCGACGGACGGGGCATGCGTGAGCTGGGACGAATTTATCTGCTCGAGAACAGGGTCCGGCAGCGGCAAGCTGCCGCCGCAGCCCGATCTCCAGACGGCCTGCGCCGCGACGCCGGAGCTGTGCCGGATCGAATGCAGCGACGAATATTACGATGCCGCGGCCGGCATCCCGATCGCCTGCGTCACGATCGCGAATCTGGCGGGCGGGGGCTGCCGCCCGGTCTGGGGATTCTCCGGCGTGAGCAAGGCCTGCGAGGTCCGCCCGTACGTCTACCGCACGCCCCTTCTCTACGAGCTGATCGGGGGCTGCCAGGACAATCTGGCCCGAGTCACAGCGCTGAGCTGGCAGGACTGGGTCGACAGCTCGAAGCAAGTGCCGTGGAGGGAATTCGAGGCGAAGTTCCTTCGCTCGGGCGACCTGTGGTTCGAGTTCAGCCGAGCCATTGCGGTCGCGACCGTTCACCCCGGATCGGTGTTCCTGACGACGACCTATCGAGACCCGGAATCCGATTACGTGCTGGTGAGACGGATACCGGCGCGCCTGCAGCCCACCAATCCCCAGGACGATCATGCGACCCGCTTCGAATTCGTGCTCCACCCGAACTGGGTCGATAACGCCGTAAAGCAGTCGCCATCGACTCTGCGCCAGGGGGGGCGGATCGAGCTTACCATCCGGGGCCAGATGCTGCGGGACCGCTGCGGCAACATGCTCGATGCGCTTCCGATCTCCTATGATCCCAAGACCCCGCGACAACACCGGCCGGGCGACGACTTCATAAGCACGTTTCGCCTGGAAAAGGCGCCGAATCCACCGCCGCGAGCGCCCAGGAGGCCGTCAACTCGGCCCATCCCAGAGAGCTATGAGGACTATTGAGGGAGTGAAGGGTCATGAACCAGATAGTGCAACATAAAGTCAGCAGGCCCGGCTCCACCGAGGCGGTGAAGTTCGTCGACGGCATGCTGGTGACGGCTGAGGATCTCAACGCCGCGACCCATTATCCGCTGGCGGTGATGCAGGTGCTGCTGAGGTCCTATATGGGATGCGGCATCGTCTGCGGCCTCCGAGTCACCCGCGCCGAGGACGTCAAGACGGATTCCGGGCGGACGGAGCCGAACTTCGCCGTCGACATCGAGCGCGGAGTCGCCCTGGGATGCGACGGCTATCCGGTGGAGCTGTGCAAATCGGTCAGGCTCGATTTCCCGCCCGAGCCTTGCGCCACCGCCACGAAGGAGCCGTCGGTTCGCTACATCGCCATCCGGCGGGTAACGGCGAGCGAGATGCCGCCGCGCGCCTGCGGCTGCGGCTCTGCCGGCGGGGACCCGGGGAAACAATGCACCCGGGTCGCCGATCATGCGATCGTCCAGGCCTTCGACGAGGAACATCTGCCCAAGGGGATTTGCCGGCAGCCTCCCGCCCAGGAGGCGAACCCGGCCGTGTCCGCCACGGCGGAGAGTCTCTGCCAATGCCTGAGCAACTGTCCGGACTGCGACCGCTGCGCCGAGCCATGGATCCTGCTTGCCACCGTCATGGTGAATGCCGACGGAGTCATGGCCGGCCGGGTCAACGCGGCTGACGACGTCAGGGACCGCGGCGGCCCCCGACCGATCAAGCCGATCGCCTGCCTCTGCGACGCTGAACGGCGCGGCCAGGGTCGGTCCGATGCGACCGACGAGCGGGTCAAGGGGCTGACCACCGATCTCGCGGCTCTCAGCGAAAGGGTGAAGAAGCTGGAAAGGCCGGCGAAGGGCAATGTGGCGTCTAGCGGAGGCGCCGGCGCGCCTGTCGAGGCCGCCGGGTCCGTGGCCACCGCCGGCTCGGACGCGACGAACGCGTCGCAGACCTGACGCATGGCGATGGAGCGCCTGGCCAGCCGCGCTCCGCCCGCCAAAGCGGCGCCGGCGGTGCGCGCGCCGGCGCCTCGGCCGCCGCCGCTCCTGTCGCCCGGCGGGCTCCAGCGCCGCCTCGGCAATCAGGGCGCGCAGGCCGTCATTCGGGCCGTGGCCGGGGCCGGGGGCGCGGATCGGCGCGCCGCGGCCGGGCCCGCGAAATCCGCCGCGGCTGAAAAGCCGGCTCCAGCGCAGGCCGCCGCTCCACTCTCGCCCGCGGCATCCCCGGCACCGGCGCCGTCCCAATCGCCCGAGGCCGGGCCTCCCCCCGCGGCTCCGCCACCGGCAGCGGCCGCCGCCGAGCCGCCCGCTCCCGCCTCGCCGGCTCCCCCCGGCGCGGCGCCCGCACCGGCAGGCGGCGGCGCCGCCCCGGCCCCGGCCGCCGGGACGGGAGCCGCGGAGGGGCCGGCCGCGGCGGGCCCGGCGCCGAGCCCCGCCGAGGCGGTCGCGCCGGTCGCAGCCAAGGTCCGCGCCCAGGCCGGCAAGGCGGCGAGAAGTCACGCGCCGCCCAAGAATGCCGCCGCGGCCGCTCAGGCGGCGGCGATCGACCCGGCGACCGAGCAGAAGCGCGGCGCGGCGCTCGGCACCGTCGTTTCGATCGATTCCGCCGAGACCAAGCCGGTCGATCGCAAGAGCTTCAGGCAGCAGCTGCGCGAGGCGCTGGCCGCGGCCGTGCCCGATCCCCAGACCGAGGAGAAGGCGGAGGAGCTCAAGCGGACCGGAGCCGCCAGGGCCAGCGCCGACCTGTCGGGACAGCTCCGCACCCAGACCGGAGAGGCGGCGGGCGGGCTCGAGGCCGCCGCGCGGCCCGACGCCGAGCTGTCCCCATCGGCGGTTCCGGCGCCGCCCGCCGCCGATCTGGTGCCGGAGGCGGCGGGGCCGGCGCCCGCGCCGATCGCCGCCGCCGACGCGGTTCCGCAGCCGGCGCCGCCGCCCGATTTCTCGGAAGACCGCGCCCCGACCGACAAGGCGATGGCCGAGGCGAACGTCACCGCCGCGCAGATGTCCCGCTCGAACGAGCCCGATTTCACCGCCACCGTGAAGGCGCGCGAAGGCGCCGAGCAGGAGGAGGCGAAGCGCGCCCGGCAGTTC
>JAXDPA010000013.1:0-3219 GCA_034668685.1 Sphingomonadales bacterium
CTGGCGCTGGAACGGCACGCCACCTCGAAACTGCATGACGACGCGATCGAGGCGGTCTCGACGCTCGGGTTTCGCGGCGAGGCGCTGCCGTCCATCGCCAGCGTCGCGCGCCTGACGATCGAGAGCCGGGTGCGCGGCGCCGACGGCTGGTCGCGGACCGTCGACAACGGCGCTCTGGCGGGGGAGGGGCCGGCCGCGCTTCCGCCCGGCACCCGGATCCTCGTCGAGGCCTTGTTCGATCGGGTCCCGGCCCGGCGCAAGTTCCTGCGCTCGCCGCGCTCCGAATATGCCGCCTGCCTCGATTCGGTGAAGCGCCTCGCCATGGCGCGGCCCGACATCGGCTTCACCCTCGACCATGACGGCCGCCGCACCCTCTCGGTCCAGCCCGGCGAGGATCGGCCGGCCCGCGTCGCGGCTCTGACCGACCGCGCGCTCCACGATTCGAGCGTCGCCGTCGACTACGACCGCGGCCTCGCCCGGCTCGGCGGGGTCGCCGGCCTGCCGACCTTCAACCGCGGCGTCGCCGACCACCAATATCTGTTCGTCAACGGGCGGCCGGTGAAGGACCGGCTGCTGATCGGCGCCGTGCGCGGCGCCTACCAGGACCTCCTCGCCCGCGACCGCCACCCGGTCGTCGCCTTGTTCATCGACCTCCCCGGCGACGAGGTCGACGTCAACGTCCATCCCGCCAAGACCGAGGTGCGCTTCCGCGAGCCGGCCCTGATCCGCGGCCTGATTGTCGGCGGATTGAGGCACGCGCTGGATTCGGCCGGCTTCCGAAGCGCCCAGCCGGCGGCGGTGGACGTTCCGTGGCAGACGGGGGCAGGGGAACAACGTCATTCCCACGAAAGCGGGAATCCCTACGGCCTATGGACCCCAGCCTTCGCTGGGGTGACGGAAAAGGGTTTCCACGAGCCCCGCGCCGATTTCCTTCCCGCCGCCCGCGCAGAGCCCGCCGACGCCCCCCCGCCCGACCAGAACCGCTTCCCGCTCGGAGTCGCCCGCGGCCAGGTCGCCGCCACCTACATCGTCGCGGAGGCGGAGGACGGGCTCGTCCTCGTCGACCAGCACGCCGCCCACGAACGGCTGGTGCTGGAGCGGATGCGCCGGGCAATGGCGAACGGCGGAGTCGCCCGCCAGGCACTCCTCCTCCCCGAGGTGGTCGAGCTCGACGAGACCGCCTGCGACCGGCTCGAAGCGCGCCTCGCCGAGCTCTCCGAGATGGGCCTCGAGCTCGAGCGCTTCGGCCCCCGGGCGATGCTGGTCCGCGCAACCCCCGCCTTGCTCGGCAACGGCGATACCGTCGGCCTGGTCACCGACCTCGCCGACGAGCTCGCCGCGTTCGACGAGGCGCTCTCGCTCAAGGAGAAGCTGGACCATGTTGCCGCGACCATGGCCTGCCACGGCTCGGTCCGCGCCGGCCGACTTCTCTCCGTCGCCGAGATGAACGCCCTGCTGCGCGAGATGGAGGTCACCCCCCATAGCGGCCAGTGCAACCACGGCCGTCCCACCTGGGTGAAGCTCGCCCACGGCGACATCGAGAAGCTGTTCGGCCGGAAGTGAGCCTCCTGCGTTGTGGCCGCCATGGATGACCCCCTTTCGACCGTTCGGATGCGGTCGGCGCTCGAAGAGAATTCGACCGGCACCAGTCCGGAGCCGATCGACGTAGGTTTGTTGGCCCCTTATCCGACATGGCTCATCGTGACCTTGCTGGTCCGCGCGGCCCAAGCGCTCTTCGTCGTCTGTTGCCTTTGGTCTGTCGTCGCCCTGTCCCACGCCTCGGAAAGGCCGCATTCCGTTTCCCTTCCGCCAATGTGGCTCTGGGCCGCCGCCCTAATGCTGGGCGCAAGCAGCGGCCGATCGGGCTACAGCGGGAGGACCAGCCCCGCGGGCGACCTGATCGGCAATCTGCTGGCCTCGCAGCAATGCCCGGCCTGCGGGCAGAACGTCTTCGACCACACGCCGCCTTCGGGCTATGCGCCGCCTTCGCAAGCCCAGGCCATCTTTCCCTCGCGCATCTGCACGAATTGCGGCCACGACCTCGCCGAGCGGACCGCGTCCTGAGCACGGCCCGGGCTCGCGGACATAGCGGTTTGCGCGCTAACCTCGGCCGTGGAAGGATGTCGCGATGATCGTGCCGTTCCTCGCGCTGATGCTCGCGCTCGCACAGGCCTCTCCGGCGACGGGCGACTATGTCCCGGACACCGGGTGGAATGACGATGCCTGGTCGCGCGATTTCTACGAGGGGTGGTTCGGCGGCCAGCTGCGCGCCATGGGCGAGCCTCCGCTCGGAGCGCCGGCCGACCTCGGTCCGTTCGCGGAGCGCTTTCGCCTGCTCGTCCTTCCGACCTTCACCCCGGCCTTCGCCTCGCGCATCGATGTCGGGCCGGACGGCAAGGCGATTCTGCGCTGGGCGGACCTGAACGGCCGCGGCGGCTATGAACCGGGAACCCTGGCGCGCGAGGGTTCCCGTCCGCTCCGTGGCTCCGAATTGAGGCGTTTTCGCTCCGCCCTGGCCGCCGCCGCTCTGGGTTCGCTCCGGCGCCAGGAGGGCGACGCAATCGTCAATGACGCGGCCGGAACCTCGACGATCAGGCTGTGCGCCGACGGAACCACCTTCGTGTTCGAGCATCTCGACGCCTCCGGCCGCCAATATGTCGTCCGTCAGTGCGGCATCGAGGAGAAGCCGGCGCGGCGGCTGGCACGCCTCGTCTTCGATCTGACCGGCTGGAAGGCGATGGAGCGCGGGCGCTAGAGCGACAGGCTCAGCGTAAGGGTCGCGACATGGTCGCTGGTGTCGGGGCCGCCGCGGACGAAGCCGTGCTGGTTCAGATAGCCGATCTCGGCATTGACGCCCTTGGCGAGCGGCGTCGCAATCGCCACGGCGTTGCGCATCCTCTCCTCGCCGGTACGCGCCTGGAAGGCGGTGCGGTTGAGGTTGAGGAAGCTTTCGTGGCTGAAGACGATGGCGGTGTGGCCGCCGCGCCGAAGCGGAAGGCTGTATTTGACGAACGGGCGGAGCCGCCAGCCGGTGCCCGCGAAGCCGTCGCGCCACCTCTCCTCCATGCGCAGCCGCAGCGAAAGGGCCCCGGGGCCGGCGGGCAGGCCGTCGAGGGTCAATTGCTCCCGCGCCCGATGCTCCATCGCCGCGAAGCGCCCGTGCGAATAGGTCGGATTGTGGGTGTAGCCGGCCCAGAAGGTCGTCCTCGGCGCGAGGCG
>JAXDPA010000014.1:0-32512 GCA_034668685.1 Sphingomonadales bacterium
CGCACCTCTCCGGGCGATCACGCTCGCTGCGGGAGGCGGGAATAGGCCCTCACTCAGAGCCGGGCGGCCGCGTCCAGAGCCAGCTCGTAACCCAATGCCCCGAAACCGGCGATCGTCCCGATCGCGACCGGGGCGACGAAGCTCCGCCGGCGGAAGGATTCGCGCGCCTGCGGGTTGGAAAGGTGGACCTCGATCACCGGCACCGAGACCGCCTTGACCGCGTCGTGGAGCGCCACCGACGTGTGGCCGAAGCCGCCGGGATTGAGGATCACCGCCTTGGCGCCTTCCGACTGCGCCTCGTGCAGCCAGTCGATCAGATGCCCTTCGTGGTTCGACTGGCGCATCTCGACGGCGAGGCCGAGCCCGCGCGCCCGGTCCTCCAGCCGCCCGGCGATGTCGTCGAGCGTGTCGGTGCCGTAGACTTCCGGTTCCCTCAGCCCGAGCAGGTTGAGGTTCGGGCCGTTCAGCACATAGACGATGGGTAGCGCCGCCATGGCGAGACGCTATAGGGCGGCGCGTGGTTTACGACGACACCTTTTCGATCACAGTCAACGGCCAGCACCGCCGCGTCCCCAAGGGCATCAGCGTCGCCGAGCTGGCGCTCGAGCTGGGGCTGGAGCCGACCAGGGTCGCGGTGGAGCGCAACCTGGAGGTGGTTCCGCGCTCGACCCTAGCCCGGGTCAAGGTCGAGGACGGCGACGATTTCGAGATCGTCACCTTCGTGGGCGGAGGCTGATCGTGGCGGACGACACTTGGGCCGTCGCCGGCCGGACCTTTGCCTCGCGGCTGATCGTCGGCACCGGCAAGTACAAGGATTTCGCCCAGAACGCGGCGGCGGTCGAGGCCTCCGGCGCCGAGATCGTCACCGTCGCGGTGCGCCGGGTCAACATCTCAGACCCGAAGCAGCCGGTGCTGATGGATTTCATCGATCCTAAGAAGGTCACCTACCTTCCCAACACGGCCGGCTGCTTCACCGCGGATGAGGCGATCCGGACGCTTCGGCTCGCGCGCGAGGCGGGCGGCTGGACGCTCGTCAAGCTCGAGGTGCTGGGCGAGGCGAAGACGCTCTACCCGGACATGGTCGAAACGCTGCGCGCCACCGAGATCCTCGCCAGGGAAGGCTTCGAGCCGATGGTCTATTGCGCCGACGATCCGATCGCGGCGAAGCGGCTCGAGGACGCCGGGGCGGTCGCGATCATGCCCTTGGGCGCGCCGATCGGCTCCGGCCTCGGCCTCCAGAACCAGGTGATGATCCGGATCATGGTCGAGCAGTCGAAGGTGCCCGTCCTCGTCGACGCCGGGGTCGGCACCGCCTCCGACGCCACGGTGGCGATGGAGCTGGGCTGCACCGGGGTGCTCATGAACACCGCCATCGCCGAGGCGAAGGACCCGGTGACGATGGCGCGCGCGATGAAGCTGGCGGTCGAGAGCGGCCGCCTCGCCTACCGCGCCGGCCGGATGGGCAAGCGACGCTACGCCGACCCGTCGAGCCCGCTGGCGGGTTTGATCTGAGCCGGATATACGCGTATATACGGTCGCATGGGTGCGGTCACGAAAACCTTCAAGAGCGGCAACAGTGTTGCCGTACGGCTTCCCAGAGAGCTTGGCATCGAAGCCGGAGTCGAAGTGGAATTGGAGGATCGGGGCAATGGCGTGCTGATCCGGCGCCGCCCCAAATACACGGGGCGGGATTTGGTTGAAGCTCTGGCGAAGCTGCCGCTACCGCAGCGGCCCATGGGGAGGCAGCGGATCGTCTTCCCGAAGCGGCGTGGGCTCTCCTGATTGGCGCTGCTTCTCGACACAGGCATCGTTGTCGACCTCGTCAATCGGGTCGAGGCGACGACGAAGCGTGTCCACGGCGTCGATAGCCTCTATCTCTCGGTCGTCTCGCAAGTGGAACTTGAAACTGGCCTGTTCATGGACGGGGAGCTCGATCCGGTGCTTCGCGCGCGGCGCGACGCCGTCTTGGAGAGAGTGGAATCGCTTCCCTTCACCGAGCGGGAGGTCGCGGCATACGCCGCAATCATCGCAGCTATGGGCTTTTCGCGGCGGCTGGTCGTGGACCGGATGATTGCGGCGACGGCGCTCGCGCACGGCCTGACCGTGGCGACCCTGAATCCGAGAGACTTTCGAGCTATCCCCGGCCTTTCACTCGAGGACTGGGCGCGCTGATCTAGGTCCTTCGCGCCAGCCAGATCGTGGCATGGCCGCATTCCGGGTCCTGCACCCGGTGGTCGATCACAGCGAACCCGTTCGCCTCCAGCAGCGCGCGATATTCCTCGCTGTCGAGGCTGCCGTGGTAGAGCGGCTCGCCTTGCCACTCGCCGATCGCCTCGCCGCGCCCCCAGCCGCTGGTGAACATGAGGGCGGCGCCCGGGCGCGCGTGGGCGGCGAAGCGGGCGAACATCGGCGTCTGGTCGTCGGGCGCCAGGTGGAAGAAGCTGTGCCAGGCGAGCAGGCCGTCGAAGCGGCGGCCGAGGTCGAGCTCGCGCATGTCGCCCACGACCCATTCCTGCAGCGGATAGCGCGCACGGGCCAGCGCGATCAGCGAGGGCGAGGAATCGACCCCGACGACGTGCGCGCCGCGGGCGATGAGGTAGGCGGCGATCGGCTCGCCCATGCCGCAGCCGACGTCGAGGATCTCGGGGCGCGGCGGCAGCAGGGCGAGGAAGCGGTCGAGCCACGGCTTCTCGAACAGGTCGCGGCCGCGCTGGCGGTCCCAGGCGGCGGCATTTTCCTCATAGAGGCCGACGATCCGCTCGTGCATCCTTCCTCCGCCGGGCCTGTTTAAGGCCCCGGGAGGATGGCCATGACAGACTTCGCCGCCCTTCGCGAGCAGATGGTCGATCGCCAGCTGAAGCGCCGCGGCATTACCGACCGCCGCATCCTCGATGCATTCCGGGAGGTGCCTCGGGAGCTGTTCGTGCCGGAGGGCCTGCGGGGCCTCGCCTATGAGGACGGGCCGCTGCCGATCGAGGCCGAGCAGACCATCTCGCAGCCGTTCATCGTCGCCGAGATGATGGCCGCCGCCGAGGTGGCGCCGGGTGACAAGGTGCTCGAGATCGGCGCCGGCTCAGGCTACGCCGCGACGCTGCTCGGCCGCATTGCCGCCGAGGTGATCGCCGTCGAGCGGCACGCCGAGCTGGCGGAGCTGGCGCGCCGGCGGATGGCGGTGCTCGGCTGCGCGAACGTGCGGATCGTGCATGGCGACGGCAGCGCCGGGATGCCCGAGGAGGCGCCGTTCGATGCGATCCTCGTCGCCGCCTCGGGCAGCCACGTGCCGGACGCGCTTCGCGAGCAGCTTGCCGTCGGCGGCATTCTCGTCATGCCGGTCGGCGAGCCGGACTCCGTCCAGAAGCTGACCAAGGTGACGCGCTCGAGCGAGACGGAGTACCGGCAGGAGGATCTGGGCCCGGTCCGTTTCGTGCCGCTGATCGGCCGCGAAGGGTGGCGCGACAAAGGCGCGCCCGCGCCCTCGCTGCCGGAGTTGATCCGCGCCGCCGCCGAGCCGCTTCCCGATCCCGACGACATGGCGGCGTTCGGCGCCTGCTTCGATCGCTTCGCCGACGCTCGGGTCGTCCTGCTCGGCGAGGCGAGCCACGGCACGTCGGAATTCTATCGGGCACGCGCCGCCATCTCGCGGCGGCTGATCGAGCGGCACGGCTTCAATATCGTCGCTGTCGAGGCCGACTGGCCGGACGCCGCCACCGTCGACCGCTACGTCCGCCATCGCCCGAGGCGGGAAGGAGAGGAGAAAGCGTTCGAGCGCTTCCCGACCTGGATGTGGCGCAACGAGGAGGTCGACGCCTTCGTCCGCTGGCTGCGGCGGCACAACGAAGCGCTCGCCCGGGAGGCGATGGCGGGCTTCTACGGGCTCGACCTCTACAATCTCGGCGGCTCGATCCGCGCCGTCGTCGACTTCCTCGAGGATGCGGATCCGGATGCCGCGACGGTGGCACGGAAGCGCTATGGCTGCCTCTCGCCCTGGAGCCGCGACCCCGCTTCCTATGGCCGCCTGGCGATGAGCGAGGGCTACGGACGGTGCGAGGCGGGGGCCGTCCAGATGCTCAAGGACCTGCTCCAGCGGCGGATGGATTGCCTCGGCGAGGAATGCGACGAGTGGCTCGACGCCGCCGCCAACGCGCGGCTGATCAAGAATGCCGAGCTTTACTACCGGGTGATGTACGAGGGCGCGGCGGAGAGCTGGAATTTGCGCGACACGCATATGTTCGAGACCTTGTGCCAGCTGCTCGACGCGAAGGGACCGGAATCGAAGGCGATCGTCTGGGCGCACAACAGCCACATCGGCAATGCCGCTTACACCGAGATGGGCCAGGTCCGCGAGGAGCTGAACATCGGCCAGCTGGTCAAGGAGAGGTTCGGCGAGAAGGCGCGGCTGATCGGCTTCGGGACCCACGCCGGGACGGTGGCCGCCGCCGACGATTGGGACGAGCCGATGGAGGTCAAGGCGGTGCGGCCGTCGCTCGAGGGCAGCCACGAGCGGATGTCGCACGATTGCGGAGTGCCGCGTTTCCTCCTCGACCTGCGCCATGGCGTGCTGGGGCGGGGGCTGGAAGAGGCTCTGCTCGCACCGAGGCTCGAGCGGTTCATCGGAGTCATCTACCGCCCGGAGACCGAGCGCTGGAGCCATTATTCCGAGGCGGTTCTGTCCCGCCAGTTCGACGCCTGGGTGTGGTTCGACGAGACGCGCGCGGTGACTCGGCTGCCGGGCGAGCAGCGGCCGGGCGACGACGAAACCTATCCGTTCGGCCTGTGACCTTCCGGAACCTCCGCTCCGCCCGTCCGCTTTAACCGATGTTAAGCGGCGGCCGCCCCGGGCGCCGCGCCGTGTATGGAGTACGCAACCATGGGTGAGTTCACCGACAAGCTCAAAGGCAATGCCAACCAGGCGATCGGCGGCATGAAGCAGGAGAGCCGGGATCCGGACGTTCGCGACGAGGGCGACGCCCAGAAGCTCAAAGGCGAAGGCCAGGAGCTGAAGGGCAAGGTCAAGGGCGTCGTCAACGACCTTTGACGGCCCGGCTGCGGGTTACGACGGCGGTGGCTTCGGGCCGGAGCCGCCGCCGTTTGGCTGCCCGATCGGCGCCCGCCTATCCGCCGCAGACGACGCCGCGCAGGCAGGCCGATGTGCTCGACTGGATTCTTTCTTTGGTCTTGCGGCTCTCCGACCTGATCGCGTCCTATTCCGCCTAGGTGCGGCAGATGCGCTTGCCGCCGAGGCGCGTGCCGATATCGGTCTCCTCGCGGCAGATCTTCTTGGTGCTGTAGGCCGAGGCTCGGGCGGCCGCGTCCGGCGCGGTCGACTCGGAAGCCGGCGCGGCGGCCATGACGAGGCCGGCGAGGGCTCCGAGGACAAAGAGCCTGCTTCACCTTTTTGCTCCTCCCGACAGGGGGTTGCGTGACAGAAGGGCTAAGCGCGGCGCCGCTTTTGGCAAGCCGCTCAGGCTCCACGCCGGACCGCCAGCGGCCGACCCGATCAACACCGCGCCTTTACGGGGCTGGATGGCGGCGGCTCAGCATACTCTCGGCGGGACGCAGGCGGAGGGGCCGGCCTCGATCCTCTCGGTGACTCTGCGGCTCTCCGCCTTGATCTGGTCCCATTCCGCCTTGGTACGGCAGATGCGATGGTTCTCGAGACGGGAGCCCAGGGTGCCTTCCTCGCGGCAAATCTTCTTGGTGGAATAAGCGGACGTGCGGGCCGTCGCGTCGGGCGCCGTCGATTCGGGCGACGCAGCGGCCATGACGAGGGCGGCGACGGCGCCGAGGACCAAAGCCTGCTTCACTTTTTGCTCCTTCTGGCAAGGGGTTGCTTGGGAGGAAGGCTAGGGCGGGACGTGCCGCTTGGCAAGCCGGCGAGGGCAGGCCCTAAGCCGCGCCGTGGAGATAGGGCTTGGGGTGGGTAGCCACCGTGGCGACGACCAGCTGCCACTCGATCGGGCCCTGCTTCAGCTCGTGCTTGTGATGGTCGCGTTCGGGGAAGAAGCCGAGGCCTTCGAGCGCGATCTCCGTGCCGCAGCCGGTGCAGCGGAAGATGCCGCCGCAGGGCACGTGATGGGACGGCCCGAACTTGAGGTCGAAGGCCTTGTTCTTGCTGGTGCCGAGATAGTTTTGATATTTGTACAAGGCCACGATTACGCTCCCCCGCTCTCACTGCCGCCGATCGGTTACGAACCGGTTGACGCCGCCGCCCGGGCGACCGCTTCGCCTCAAGCACGCGGGCGACAGCGATACAATGTTTTTGCAAGATCACGGTCCGGCTGGCTTTTCCAGGTCTCGACGCCGCTCGACCATAATTTGGCCGCAACCTTCCTGCACAAGGTTCGGCAATGGGGGCATCAACCCCGCCGTGCCCTCCCGGGCAGGCCTGGAATTCAGGAGTAGCCAAAAGGCTCATGTCGAGAGTCGTTCTTACCCTTGCGGCGATCGCCGCTTCGCTTTCGCTTCCGCTGGCGGCGATGCCGGCGCGGGCCGCCCTCGGCCCGGACGCGGCCGCCTGCAACGCGGGATCGGGCCGCCCCGCCGCGCTCGTCACCGTCACCGGCTTCAAGGCGCGTTCGGGCCGGGTCCGGGTCCAGATCTACGACGCGTCGAACTTCCTGGTGCGCGGCCAGCGCGTGGCGCGCGTCGACCTGCCGGTGACCGCCGATTCGATGCCGATCTGCGTCGCCCTCCCCCGGCCGGGCACCTATGCCGCGGCGGTCCGCCACGACGTCAACGGCAACAGCCAGAGCGGCGACTGGAGCGACGGCGGCGGCTTCTCGCGCAACCCGAAGATCAGCTTCTTCCACCTGAAGCCGAGCTTCGGCGAGGTCGCCTTTCCGGTCGGCAACGCGCCGCGGGCGCTGACGGTGGTCTTGCTCTACCGCAGCGGGCTCTCCATCGGGCCGGCGCGAGGCTGAGCATGGCCCGGGTCGCACTCCTCTCCAACCCGCGGGCGACCGGCAACAAATCCTTGCTGCCGCGGGTGAGGAGCTTTTGCGCCGAGCATGCCGACATCTTCCACTACGAGGTGGAGCGCGCAGACCAGATCGGCATCGCGATGACCCGGATCGCCCGGGTGAAGCCCAAGGTGCTGATCATCAACGGCGGCGACGGCACCGTTCAGGCGGCGCTGACGGAAATCTACAATAGCGGCCATTTCGGCGACAAGCCGCCGCCGGTAGCGGTTCTGCCCAACGGCAAGACCAACCTCATTGCGCTCGATCTCGGCGCGGGGGGCGATGCGCTCGAGACCCTGGAACGGGTGCTGGAGCTCGCCCGCTCCGATCTCGATCCGCACATCGTCCAGCGCGAGCTGATCGCTCTGACCGGCGGCACCGCCACTGGAAAGCCGGTGCTCGGCATGTTCCTGGGCGGGGCCGGCCTCGCGGACACGATGCTCTACTGCCGGCACAATCTCTACCCGCTCATGCCGACCGGAGTCGCGCATGCGCTGGCCCTGGTCCTCGGGCTGCTCGGGGTCATCCTCGGGGCCTGGGCGAGCTTCCTGCCGCCGCGGCCGAACCGGCTGAGGGTGTCGGTGCTCAAGCAGGGCGAGCTGCACGGCCAGTTCGCTTTCCTGATGGTGACGACGCTTCAGCGGCTCTTGTTCAAGGGCAACATGCCCGGGGCCGGGCCGCGCACGGGCAAGATGCAGATCCTGGTCATCGAGCGCGATTTCCGGGCGCTGGTCGGCTGCCTCATCGAGGCGATCCGCGGCAAGCTCGGCCGCCGCCGGCTGCGCGGGGTCCATCTCGAGCGCGGCGACGAGATTCAGATTGAAGGTGAGCGCCAGAGCGTGATCCTCGACGGCGAACTCTTCCAGGCCGAGTTCGGCTGCCCGATCGTCCTGAAGCCGACCGCGCCGGTCTCGTTCCTCAAGCTCGCCGCCTGAACCTCGCGCCTCTATAGGAGCCGGGTGGAGCGCCTCAGGGACCTCGTCGCCGCCGAGCTCGCCAAGCCGGTCGATCCGCAGGTGTCGGCGATGGCCGCCGCCATCGCGCAGCTTTATCCCGGCGCGGCGCGGGCGGTGCTGTTCTACGGCTCGTGCCTCAGGGAGCGACGGCTCGAAGGGCTGATGCTCGACTTCTACCTGATCGTATCGAGCTACCCTGCCGCTTACGGCCGGACCTGGCTCGCCTTGGCCAACCGGCTCATCCCGCCCAACGTCTTCCCGTTCGAGCATGACGGACTGATCGCCAAATATGCGGTGCTGAGCGAAGCGGATTTCGCCCGCGAATGCGGTGTCGAGGCACGCAGCGTCTCGGTATGGGCCCGGTTTGCCCAGCCGTCCCGGCTGGTGTGG
Organism: Sphingomonadales bacterium; assembly: GCA_034668685.1. Lineage (GTDB taxonomy): Bacteria > Pseudomonadota > Alphaproteobacteria > Sphingomonadales > Sphingomonadaceae > Allosphingosinicella. Next base: position 8,306 of record JAXDPA010000014.1, read on the forward strand.
GCCGCAGACGAGGCGGCGGCGGACCGTGCCAGGATGTCGGTGACGGAGGCGGCGCCCACATTGTTCGCCCTGACTCGCCCGGCGATGATCGGCGAGCTGCGCCAGGATCCGGTGGCGGTGTTCCGCGAGGGCTTTCGGCTGACTTACGGGGCCGAGCTCCGTGCAGAGCCCGAGACGCGTTCCGGCTCGCTCGTCGACGCCGATCCCGATCGCTACCGCCGGCTCGGCGAATCGGTGATCGCCGAAAGGCCGCTCGAGAAGCAGCCACAGCTTGCGAAATCCACACGCGCTTGGCGCCGTCGGCAGATCAAGGGCAAGATTCTGACCCTGGTCCGCCTGCTCAAGGCGGGCCTCACCTATATCGACGGGATCGATTACCTGGCCTGGAAGATCAACCGACACGCGGGCACGAAGATCATCGTGAAGCCGTGGCAGCGGCGCTGGCCGCTGGTCGCCGGGCTTATTCTGCTGCCTCGACTGCTGAGGAGGGGTGCGATCCGCTAGGCCGGCGCGCCAGGGCGGTGGCGACGGCCTCGGCGAGCGCGGAGACGGTGAAGGGCTTGCGCAACATGTCGTAGCCGGAGAGCCCCTCGGCGTCGCCCGCCTCGCCGACATAGCCGGTGACGAACAGAATTCCGATCCACGGATAGAGGGCGGTGGCCTGCCGGACCAGTTCGGTCCCGGTCATCTCCGGCATCATGATGTCGGTGACGATGAGCTCGATGCCGCCGTTGCGCTCGAGGATGTCGAGCGCCTCGCGGCCGCCCGGGCAGGCGGTCGGGGCGTAGCCCAGCTCCTCGAGGGCGGCGACGGTCGAGCGGCTGACCCGCGGATCGTCCTCGACGACGAGGATGGCGGTGCCCGCGCGGGGCCGCGGCGCCTCCGACCCCGCGAAGGAAGGATGCTGCTCGGCGGCGCCCGCCGCGGCCTCGGCCGAGCGCGGCAGGTAGAGCGAGACCGTCGTGCCCTTGCCGACTTCCGACTGGATTCCGACGTCGCCGCCCGACTGGCGGGCGAAGCCGAAAATCTGGCTCAGGCCGAGCCCCGTTCCCTTGCCCACCGGCTTGGTGGTGAAGAAGGGCTCGAACACCCGGTCCATCACCTCCAGCGACATTCCGGCGCCGGTGTCGCTGACGCTGATCCGGACGTAGTCGCCCGCGGGAAGCTCGCCGACCTCGGCCTCGCTTAGGGTGCAATGGCTGACGGCGATCACCATCTCGCCGCCGCCGTCCATCGCGTCGCGGGCGTTGACCGCGAGGTTGAGGATCGCGTTCTCGAGCTGGTTGGTGTCGACGCAGACCGCCCAGGGATGCTCGGGGAAGCGGGTGCGCACCTGGATCCGCTCGCCGATCGAGCGGTCGACGAGGTCGAGCATGCCCTCGATCAGGCCCGCCGGAGCGATCGGAACCGGCAGCAGCGGCTCGGCGCGGGCGAAAGCGAGCAGACGCCGGGTCAGCGCGGCGGCGCGGGTGGCGCCCTCCATCGCATTGTCGAGGTGGAACTCCACCTCGCGGCGAGGCCCGGTCAGCTTGCGCCGGGCGAGGTCGAGCCCGCCGACCACCACCGCCAGCATATTGTTGAAATCGTGGGCGATGCCGCCGGTCAGCTGGCCGACCGCCTCCATCTTCTGGACCTGGCGGAGCTTCGCCTCGGCCGCCTCGCGCTCGGCCGCCTCGGCCTTCAAGCGGGCATTGGCCTCGGTCAGCGCCTGGGTCCGCTCCTGTACCGCGGTCTCGAGCCGCTGGGCGCGAGTCGCCTCGCTATCCGCCTCGCGAAGCGCCTCGATCCTTTCGCCCATCGCGCGGAAGGCGAGGAAACCGAACAGCAGGGCGCCGAGCCCGATCAGCACCGCGAGCCAGCCGAACCAGCCGCCGAGCCGGTCGGCCCGGTCGGAGGTGCGGCGGGTCGCGTCCATCCGCGCCAGCAGGTCCTGGCGCTCGGCGGCGGCGATCGCGTCGAGGACGTCCCTGACGTCCTTGGCGGTGTGGGAGCGGCCGGCCGCGTAGTAGAGCGGGATGCCGCCGGTTCCCTTCTTCTTCGCCGCCGCGGCGGCGGCGGCGGCGAGCTCCGTGTCACGCTGCTGGTAAACGGCGCGCAGGCGGTCGACCCGACCGAGCTGCGGACGGTTGTCGCCGACCAGCGCCTTGAGCTTGGTGATCTGCTGCCCGGCCAGCACCCACGCGGCGTAATAATCCCGGCCGGTCTGAGGCTGCTCGTCCATCACGTAGCGGCCGAGCGTCGATTCGGCCCGCGCCACCGTCGCGTCGACGGTGCGGGTCATCAGCATGACGTCGTAGCTGTGCCGCTCGGAGGCGAGCGCCTGGTCGCGCGCGGCGTTGGACGAGCCGACCATGAACAGGAGGGCGGCGAGCAGCACGGTCGCGAGCAGCGCCGCCGCGCCCGCCAACAACCCCCGCCATCTGCCCGAGGTCCCGTCCTCCGGCGAGGCGTCGAAATCCTCACCCGCCATGGGGCGATTCTAGGGGAAGGCGAAGCCACTGGAAAGGCTGGCAAGAGCCCCCGCCCTCGCTTCGCCGCTCAGGAAAGGTAGCCCGTCGCCCTTCCGGCGGCTTCGAACATGGCGAGGATGTCGCCGACCTGCTCGCTGGTGTGCTCGGCGCAGAGGGAGCAGCGGAGGAGGTACATGCCGGCGGGGGTGGCCGGCGGGCGGGCCATGTTGACGTAGACTCCGGCCTCGAGGAGGGCCTGCCACATCCTGACCGTGGTGTCCTGGTCCGGGAGGAGGATGGCGATGATCGCGGACTGGGCCTCGGGCGTGGCGAGGGTGAAGCCGAGGTCGCGCAGGCCCTGGTGCAGACGCTTGCTGTTCTCCCAGAGGTGGGCGCGCTTGTTGCCGGCGAACTTCAGCTTGCGGATCGAGGTGGCGGCGGTGGCGACCACCGAGGGCGGCAGCGACGCGGTGAAGACGTAGGGCCGGCAGACGAGGCGAAGAACCTCGAACTTGGGATGGTTGGAGACGATGAAGCCGCCGACGGTGCCGACCGACTTGGAGAAGGTGCCGACGACGAAATCGACCTGGTCCTCCACTCCGGCTTCCTCGAATACGCCGCGGCCGTTGGGGCCGAAGAAGCCCATTCCGTGCGCCTCGTCGACGGCGATCATCGCGCCCGCGGCCCTGGAGACCTCGACCATCTCCTTCAGGGGCGCGATGTCGCCGAGCATCGAATAGACGCCTTCGAGGACGACCAGGCGGCCGCCCTCCGGCGGCAGGCGCCTCAGCCGCTTCTCGAGATCCTCGACGCTGTTGTGGCGGAAGCGGACGATCTGCGCCGAGCCCAAGGCGCAGCCGTCGTAGATCGACGCGTGGCTGTCGGCGTCGAGGATGATGTAATCCTCCTTGCCGGCGATGGTCGACATCAGGCCCAGATTGGCCTGGTAGCCGGTCGAGAAGACCATGGCGTGCTTCGTGCCGTAGAAATCCTTCAGCGCCTCCTCGCATTCCTTGTGGCCCTGGTAGGTGCCGTTGAGGACCCGGCTGCCGGTGGTGCCCGAGCCGTAGGCGTCGAGCGCGTCCTTGCCGGCCTGGATGACGTCCGGATCGAAGGTCATGCCCATGTAATTGTAGGTGCCGAGGAGGATCGTCTCCTTGCCCTTGACCGTCGCGAGGGTGGGGGAGTGGACCTTCTCCATCACCAGTCCGAACGGATCGCGCACGCCGGTGTCGAGCAAGGCCTCGCGCTCCGCGATCAGGGCGTCGAACTTGGAGAAGAGGTCGTGGCCGTGGGAGGGCGCGACGGCGGTCTCGCGCGCGGGATCGTCGGCGGTGGCGATGGCGTCAGTCATCTGGCGCCCCCCTTCATCCTTCGGTCCTCAGCCGCTCGACGGCGTCGACCAGCTGGCCGACCGTCTCGATCTCGGCCTGCATGTTCATCGTTATGAGGATGTCGAACTCGTCCTCGACCGAGGCGACGAAGTCCATGACGATCAGGCTGTCCCATTCGAGGTCGCCCGCGAAGCTCGTCGCCTCGGTCAGCGCCACGCCCTTCTTGTTGAAGGGCTCGATCAGCTTGGCGACCTTGTCGAAGGTCTCGTCTCTGTCGGTCATCGCCGTCCCTTATGTCTCGCCGCCGGGTCTGCCAAGGGAATAGGGCGGAAAGGCGGCGCGCGCTTGGCAGGGCCGGGGCCGCGTGCGATGCTCGGCCGAGGAGCGTCGAGGGGAGCGCCGATGGCCGACGATCAGCCTTTTCCGGCCAATGCGGTCAACGTCGTCCGCACCGCGCAGCAGATCAACGTCCAGCTCTCCGCGATGGCCGACCAGAAGGCGAGCATCCTGATGGGCGCCGCCTTCGTGATCTTCACCATCGCCATCAACCAGGCGCACGGCGCCCTTCCGCCACTGCCGCTGCTGATCCTCGGCGCTTCCGCGTTCGTCGCCGCAACCTGCGCCGTGCTCGCCATCATGCCGGCGGCCGGGACGAAGCGGCGCGGGCCGGCCAACCTCCTGTTCTTCGGCGCGTTCGCGCAGATCGATGAAGAGGAGTTCACCGAGGCCATGCTCGAAATCCTCCGCTCCGACGAAGCCAGCTACCGCGCCATGCTGCGCGACATGCACCAGAACGGCCTCGTCCTGGCCCGACGGAAATACCGGATGCTGGCCTACGCCTATCGCGCCCTGCTGGCCGGGATGACGGCCAGCCTCGTTGCCTTCGTCGTCCAATATCTCGCGGCCTGACCCCGCACAGGAGAAACGTCGTGGCTTGTACCCCGCCCAAGACGCCCGGCGTCTATATTTCCGAGCCAGGTTCCTTCCCGCCGTCGATCGTCGGCGTGGACACCGCCGTCCCCGCCTTTATCGGCTATACGGACAGGGCGAATGACAAGGGGAAGGATCTCAACTGCGTCCCGATGAAGATCAGCTCGGTGGCGGACTACGCCGCGATGTTCGGCGGCAACCTTACCCGTCGCTATTCGCTGCTCGGCGCGGCTGGAGTGCCTGAAGAAGGCGCGCGGATCATCGGCACGATCCAGCTCGACGAGGGCGAATGCAAATTGGTGGGAGGGCCGCATGACCGGTTCAACCTCTACAACAGCCTGCGACTTTTCTACGCCAATGGCGGCGGCGACTGCTACATCGTCTCCTGCGGCAGCTATGGCGGCGAAAGCGGCGCGACGTCCGTCGAAAAGGCCGCGCTGCTCGAAGGGCTGGCGGCGGTGACAAACGTCGTGGGGCCGACGATGCTCGTCGCCCCCGATGCGGTGCTGCTTCCGGAAGGCGCGGATCATGCCGAGGTCGTGGTGGCCATGCTCAACCAATGCCTGGAAAAGCGGGACCGGGTGGCAATCCTGGACGTCTGGGGTGCCGAGGCTCTTCGACCCGGCGACGACATCGGCTCGATCGTCGCCGGCTTCCGCGACGGTCTGGCCGGCGCACCGCCGGAGTCGCTTCAATTCGGCATGGCCTATTTTCCGTTCCTGCAAACCTCGATCGTGCCGTCCGGGGAAATATCCGCCGGAGACTTCGCGCCGGCAGCGGGGATGCAAGCGGTGGTGGCCGGTACGCCCGGCTTCGCGGCGCTGGCTCAGCTGGCCGCGCGTGACCAGAGCCTGCTGCCGCCGAGCGGCGCGATGGCTGGGATTTACACGGCCAACGACAGCCTAATCGGGGTTTGGAATGCGCCCGCCAATGTCGGCATCGCGCAAGCCATCGGACCAACGCTCCAGATCACTGCCGACCAGCAGGAGGATCTGAACGCTCCTTCCGGGGGGATGTCGATAAACGCGATCCGCACCTTCGTGAATCGCGGAACGCTCGTCTGGGGCGCCCGTACGCTCGACGGCAACAGCAACGATTGGCGCTATGTCCAGGTGCGCCGCACGATGATTTACGTCGAGCAATCGGTGAAGACGGCGCTCAACAACTTCGCCTTCGCGCCCAACACCGCGCAAACATGGGTGACGGTGACCTCGACGATCGAAAGCTTCCTTCACGGCCTGTGGGCCGCCGGGGGGCTGATGGGGAGCAGCCCCGAGCAGGCGTATGGCGTCCAATGCGGCCTCGGCAGCACCATGACGCCGGACGACGTCTTGGACGGCAAGATGATCGTCCAGGTGGTGCTGCAGATGGTCCACCCCGCCGAGTTCATGGAGCTCACCTTCCTGCAGGAGATGCTGGGCGGCGCCTGAGACCTTATTTCAGCCAGCCTTCCGCCTTGTACCAGTCCGCCGTGTCCTTAAGGCCGCTCGGCGTCTTTACCTGTGGCTCCCACAGGCGCGGTGGCGGGCGCTTCTCAGCGGTGACCACCCAGTCCGGGTGGCAGAAATAGCCGACGCGGTCCGGAGTCAGCTTGGCCTTGCCGCGGCGGACGGCGCGGTCGGCCAAGGCGGCGATCCGGAGAACGGGCTTGGGCACGGCGATCGTGCCGGCGCGCTTGCCGAAGAGGCGGCCCAGGGTGCGGGCGAAGTGGCGGTGGTCCCAGCCGCCCTCGCGGCCGTCGTCGGGCTCGTAGGTCTCGCCCCAGGTGTCCGGCTCGTCGAGCAAGGCGAGCAGGAGACGGCTCAGGTCGTCGACATGGATCACCGAGAAGCGGCCCTTGGGGGGAAGCGCGACGAGGCCGCGCCGCGCCATCCTGAACAGGTCGAGAGTCTCCTTGTCGCCGGGCCCGTAGACGGCGGGCGGGCGGACGATGGTCCAGTCGAGGCCCGATGCCGCGACCAGCTTCTCCGAGCGCATCTTCGACCAGCCGTAGGCGGAGAGGTCGGGCTCGCGGGCGGCGAGCGAGGAGACGTGGACGAAGCGCTTCACGCCCGCCTTGCGCGCGGCGTCGATCATGGCGGCGGTGCCGGCGACGTTGGCGGCCTCGAAGCCGGCGCGGCTCGGCGCGTTGAGCGCTCCGGCGACGTGGACGACTGCATCCGCGCCGGCGGCGAGCTTGAGCAGCGCCTCGGGACGGTCGAGGGCGCCGTCGACCCAGGCGATCTCGTCCTCCGGCGGCTTCCAGCCGCGGGTGAGGGCGCGCACGTCGTAGCCCTGCTCCAGCGCCAAGCGGAGCAGGTGCGAGCCGACGAACCCGGTTCCGCCGGTGACGGCGAGGGTGCGGATCTTGCGGGAGCGGCGGGGAGCAGCGCGTTTCTCGCTCATCCTGAGTAGCCGCTGAGCGAAGTCGAAGCGGCGTACGGAAGGACGGTCCTTCGATACGGGGCCTTCGCCAAGCTCAGTCCCCTACTCAGGATAAGCGGACTCACAGGGGCGACCATGATTGGGCCTCCTCCGCTTTCTCCTTCGCCGGCGCGAGATGCTCGAGCAGGGCGTCGAGGACGGCCTCGACGCCCGCGCCGGTGGCGCCGGAGAGGGGGAGGGGGCGAACGCCCGCTTCGGCCTCGAGCTCGGCGGCCAGCGCCTCGATCAGCTCCTCGTCGAGCGTGTCGGACTTGTTGAGGGCGAGCACTTCGGGCTTGTCGGCGAGACCCGCGCCATAGGCTTCGAGCTCGTCGCGGACGGTCCGGTAGGTCTCGGCCACGTCGTCGTTATTGGCGTCGACCAGGTGGAGGAGGACGCGGGTGCGCTCGATATGGCCGAGGAAGCGGTCGCCGACCCCGGCGCCTTCCGCCGCGCCCTCGATCAGCCCGGGAATGTCGGCGACGACGAACTCGCGGCCCTTGTGGCGGACGACTCCGAGCTTGGGATGGAGGGTGGTGAACGGATAGTCCCCGACCTTGGCGTTGGCGTTGGTGACCGCGTTGAGGAAGGTCGACTTGCCGGCGTTGGGAAGGCCGACGAGGCCGACGTCGGCGAGCAATTTCAGGCGCAGCCACAGCCAGGCCTCCTCGCCCGGCCAGCCGATGCCGTGCTGGCGCGGCGCGCGGTTGGTGGCGCTCTTGTAGCTGGCATTGCCGCGACCGCCGTCGCCGCCCTTGAAGAGGACGACCCGCTCCCCCGCCTTGGTGAGGTCGGCGAGGACCTGCTCCTTGTCGTCGGAGAGGATCTGGGTGCCGACGGGGACCTTGACGACGAGGTCGGCGCCGCCGGCGCCGGTACGGTTCGAGCCGGCGCCGCCCTTGCCGCGCGGGGCTCGGAAATGCTGGGTGTAGCGGAAGTCGATCAGGGTGTTGAGGCCCTCGACCGCCTCGAATACGATGTCGCCGCCCTTGCCGCCGTCGCCACCGTCCGGCCCGCCATATTCGATGAACTTCTCGCGCCGGAAGCTCACCGCGCCCGGGCCGCCGGCACCGGAGCTGACGTAGATTTTAGCTTGGTCGAGGAAATGCATGCGCGCCCTTTAGGACCCCCCCGCGCCGGTTTCCACCGCATCCTGTGAACCGGCCCGGCCCGCGAGGAGCTTGCCTCCGCGCTTCATCTCCCGGCGTGACGGCCATTGTATCCAGAACAACGGCCATTGTCTCCAGAACAAAGGAATCCAGAGTTGGATATCCAGTCGCCGTGTGCAACGTTGCGCGCGCTCAAAAGAGGAGGGGGCTCTCTGATGGCGACAACTTACTTGAAGCGGTTTTATGCCGAAGACGCGAAGCTTCGTGAGCGAGCGTTGATCGAGCTGGTACATGCGTTTGAAACGGGGCGCATGGTGGCTTTTGTCGGTTCGATGGCGACCGAAGCTTTGGGCTACGGCAGTTGGGACGATTTGGTCAGTTCGTTCATCGGCAAGGCGCTGGCTCTCGCTAGGATATCGGACAATAGCCGCCGCGAAGCGCGCCGGCGTGAAGCGGCCATCAGAGCACTCGCCATCATCAAGCGCGCCGGCCCGCGAACCAATTTCCTGGACCGGTTGGTAGCGCTCAGCGCGGCGCGCGAGCTCGTGACCTTTCTGGACGAGATTGATCCGCTAAGGCGCACGTGCCGGATCGAGCGCCTCGAACGCGCCATCGCCCGGAATTTCAAGCGAAGGAACAATGTGCTGAAGGCGGGGCACCAGAATCTCTTGCGGGGGCTGGGGGTGGACCCGGCGACTGTTCCGTCGGCGATAAACGCATTGATCGACGACCTCAGAATCAGGCGCTTCGCGACGCTCAATTATGATCTCGAGCTCGAATCAGCCTTGATGGTCGAGCCGGGGGATATCCCGCCCGGTGTCGTTCCCGACGAAGCGCCGGGACTTGACCTTGCCGAGTTGCAAAGGCGCGGGGTCATCAGCCGAGACGAAAGTGTTCCGAATCGCCTCAGTCGGCTCTTGCTGAATGGTTTAGCTGTCGAGAGCGACGTGCGTAGTCGCGAGCGTCCCGATCGTCTCATCGACTTCGCCGCGGGATCGGTCGAGGTCGATTACCAGATCATGCATCTTCACGGCGCCGCTCACGAGCCGAAGACGATGATCATCGGCCGTCGCGACTACGACCTGCTTTACCGCAAGACCGAGCCTGCAAAGGTGGCGTTCGAGCACGGCCAGCGCATCCTGTTCGCCGGCAATCCGGTCCTTTTCGTTGGAGCGGGGATGGGCGAGCCCGAAGTCAACTCGACGTTGCAGGACTTCGTCAGCAACAATCCGTATCGACGGTTCGCGCCCGCCTTCCTCCTTTGGGGCACGTCCGGCTTCGCCAAGGACCCCGAGGAGCGGCGGCGGCAGATGTGGCTGAAGCGCATCGATTTCTTCAGGCGCCTTGGCGTTCTTACCATTTTCGACGAAGACCTTCGGCCCGATTCCGAAATCGTTCCTAAAGCCTGGTTTCAGAAGGACGGACTCGTGGCGCCTCCGGTTGCCCATCCCGCGACCGTCGCGCCCAGTTACCAGTCGCTCTGGCAAAAGCTCGACGGCCTTCTCAACGCTTCCCGCAAGGCCCTAGCCCGCAAGCGCTCAAGGCAGGCGCGCGCTCTTGACCTCGTGCTGCTCACCAGGAGCGTTCAGCTTCTCGGAAGGGCGGCAAGCATCTACGCTCGCGCCCTTGGTGATTGGCGGGGTGAATGGCGGAGCCTTGACCGGCGGCTCCAGTACACCCCGCGACGCAGGAAAGGCGAGGATTCCGCCGACTTCCGTCGCTCGATCGCTCTTTGGGGCACGCACATCGACTTGAAGACAGACGCGAAATACGACTTCGAGAAGCTGTTTGCTCCGACCAATGACGCTCATGGGGGCTACCTCAATCATCGCGTCGTAGTCGCGCCTTCAGGGAGCGGCAAAGGCTGCCTTGCCTGGGCGATCGCGGAGCAGGACGATCTGCCGGGCGGGTTCCATGCGCCTGCCGGCCGCCGCCTCATCATCAACGCCGGTTTCGCTCTCGATACCGATTTCATCCTGATGGCCATTTCCCGTTTTCTGCACGCGATGCGGATTTCCGAGGGCAGGCCTCCCGAGCGCGCCGCGACGCAGAGCCGGGAGCGGCAGTTCGAAGATCCGGCGGCCTTCAAGGTTGGCTCCCGTGAAGCCCTGATCGTGATCAACGGCCTCGAACGTTTCTTCGCCGTGTCCGGCGCGCCTCTCAGCGCCGAGTTGGATCATCTTCTGCGGCGAGTCATGCAGGACAGAGAAGGAAATGTCCGGTGGGTCTTTCTGGGCTCCTCCAGAGTGGAGCGGTATTTCCGCTTCCTGTGCGCTCCGGCCGTGTTCTCCCTCGATCAGGTTTCAAAGCGGAAGCCGTCCACGAGTATCAAGGCAAGCCGGATCAAGTCGGTCTATTTCGATGCCGTCGTCCAGAGAATCGAGCAGCTTGCGGCGGATAACAAGCGTCAGAGCGCGAGCTTCGGAGACCTCGTGGTGCTCGACGCGAAGAAGCGATCGCAGCCCCGGCCGGTCAGCCGATCGGTGCTCGGCGCCTACCTCAGCGCAAGGGTGCTCGAGCGCGTTGGCTTCGGGGATGCCCATCTCGGCATGGAGATTTTGCGGGCGATGGCGTTCGTCGGGACGCCGATCGAAGCGGTCGTTCTCCTGCATGTCCCGCGCATTCGGAATATCCTCCTGGACGAAAGTAGTGTGCCGGACGCGAAGCGGTTGCTCGACGTGCTCAAACGGCTGGAGCTGCTCGCCCTTGTCATTCGAATCACGCCGTTCGAGGCCTATCCCGGCAACGGCAAGGGCTTGTGGCAGCGTTTCGGCCTGCACACGGCGATCACGTCCGAGCTACGCTACCAGTTTGGCGTGCCGCTTTCGGAATCGAAGCTGTCGACCTCGTTCAACATGTCGTTGTTCGTGGCCCAGCCGGTGGATGGGTTCGTGCCGGAAGCGGGCATACATGACGAGCTTGGAGACCTGATCGATCACCTCATCGGGTCCTATAAGGACAAGGCGCATCCGAGCGAGAAAGCTCCGCTCGACCGGGCGATCCGGCGCGCAGGTCGTTCGTCCACGCTTTCGGTACGATGCGCACCGCATGCCGTGGCGTCGTTGCGAGCCGCGCTGGCCGTCGTCCGCAGCTATTATTCCACGACCAGCCTCCTAACGATCGACCGAGCCGATCGGCGCGCGAGCGAGGACCGGGACGGGGTGCTGCTCGAGCATGCCGAGAGGCTGGAGACCATCCTGAATGTCTATAGGAAACTGAGGAGGGCGCGCGATGAATTCCGTCCCGATCCCCATTCGGATCCCGATCCGGACCTCGGTCCGGAACCGTTTTATCCAGACGACTTGGTTTGGATCCTGAACGAGCTCGGCGTCATCTATCTGGCACAAGGCGATCTCTACAGTGCGAGGCGAAGCCTGGATCAGGCACTCGCCGTAAATTCCGCGGAGGTGGAATACTCCAGTCACAGCCATAATTGGCGGCGGATCACGATCAACGAAGCCCTTCTACGCATCGAGCGAGGCGATCTGACGGGCGCTGAAGCGGTGCTTCGGGATGTCGAAACTTCGATCAATGTGCGAAGCTCGGACACCCGCGATGCGAACTGCGCGCGATTCGACTTTATCCGCGTCTACTTCGGCGATCTGGCGCCGGCGGACCGGTCCTGCTTCGACAAGTCGATCATGTACGAGGAGATATTGATGACTGGCTTGGTGCTCGGTCACCGTGCGCTTTGTCAGCATCTGCGCGGGAATCTCGAGACAGCCGATCCACTCTACAAGCAGGCGATCGCGATCCTGCGAAGGCTGGGGGAAAACCGCGCCTACGCCTTTTTCCAGCGACATTACGCGCAGCTCTATGCGCTCCTCGAACCGAGCAAGGGAAGCTCGGTGCCTTTGCGACTGGCGCTGGCGGCAGCCGAGTCGGTTCGCCAGATGGATATGGCCTATCACGCCAGGATAAACGAGGCCGAAGCCGCCTGGCGTCGCGAAGGCTCCGACATACGTAAGCGGCGCGACGCGGTTCGCCATTTGAGCGATGCCGTCGCCTACGGGGCCTTGATGGACCTCCATCGCCTCAGGATCGAAGCCAGCATCCACCTGGCCGGCCTGAAGCTGGATAGCGGCGACTATGAAAGCGCGCTGGACCACGCGACGGAAGCGATGGCGCTCGCCGCTCGCTACGGAATGACCCTTCGCAAGATCAACCTTCGGCTGCTCATCGGTCACATTCTGATCCGGCGCGGCGATCGCAAATCCGGGCTGGCCTTGATCGAACGCGCAGCCGAGGCGGCCGATCGCTTCGGTTATCAGCGGGCCGTGGAGCAGGCCCAGAAAATCAAGGTCGAGGAGGAAGTCGTAATCTGATCGCCGCGGTTGCGAAGCCCGCGTCACGGAGGAAGAGCCTCAACGCCCGCCGGCAATGCTGGGATGGAGTGCCGCCAGCTGCCGCACCGCAAGCTCCCTCGCCCGTTCGCGCGGCAACCCCAACGCGGCGGCCATCGATTTCCCGAGCAGCGAATCGCCCAATGCGGCGAGGACGAGCCAGAGGGTAGTGTCCGCGACCGGTCGATCCTCGTGGCCCTCGACGAGCTGGTCGACGAGGCGGTGGATCGCGCCGAACACGGGATCGAGCGCGTCGCGGTTGCCTGACAGGATCATCCAGGCGGCGAGCGCGCCCGCCCCCTCCCGGTCGAAGGCGTCGAACGTACCCTCGACGATCTCGCGCGCATCGGCCTCGCCCTGGCGGGCGCGCTCGACGGCGAGACGGATGCCAGCCGTGACGCGCTCGGCGATGTAGCGGGCGAGCGCGGCCTGAAGCCCCGCCGCGGATCCGAAGTGATGGAGGAGGTTGGCGTGGGTCTTGCCCATCCGCGCCGCCACAGCCTTCAGGGTCACCGCCTGCGGTCCGGATTCGAGCAGCAGCTCGCGCGCCGCCTCCAGCGCCGCGGCGCGGCTCTCTTCGGGGCTGAGGCGCAATCTAGTTGTTGACATCGATGTCAATAGTGGCCATCCTGTCTCCAGGAGATACATCATGGCGAGCCGAGCGACACCCCTTGACCTTCAGATCACGCCGCGCGACCGCCGCTTCGCCCGCGGCGCCGCGACCAAGCGCTGGTGGCTGGGCGGCGATCCGGTCGGCTCGGCGCTCTACGACGCGCTGTCGGTCACTTTCCCCAAAGGCGAGGCCTTCTTCGTCGAGAGCGTCCGCGCCTTCCGCGAGGACGCGCCGCCGAGGCTCGCCGCGGAGATCAAGGCCTTCACCACCCAGGAGGTGATGCACAGCCGCGAGCATGTCCAGTTCAACCGCCGCGCCGCGGACGCGGGCTACGATCTGAGCCGGCTCGAGCGGCGCGTCGAGGAAAGGCTGGCGGTGTCGCGGGCGCGGCCGCCGATCGTCAACCTCGCCGCCACCATGGCGCTCGAGCATTTCACCGCCATCCTCGCCCACCAATTGCTCGGCAACCCGCGCCACCTCGCCGGCGCCGATCCCGAATCCGCGGCGCTCTGGCGCTGGCACTCGATCGAGGAGATCGAGCATAAGGGCGTCGCCTACGACACCTGGCGGCACGCGACCCGCGGCTGGCCGCGTTTCAAGCGCTGGAAGCTGAAGGCGAAGGTGATGCTCTACGTCACCCGCAACTTCATCGTCGACCGGACGATGGGCTCGCTCGACCTTTTGGCGCAGGACGGGATCATCGGCTTCACCGCCTGGCGGCGCCTGCTCTGGCACGCCTGGGTGAGGCCCGGCATGCTGCGCAAGATCATGGGTGCCTGGTTCGCCTTCTTCCTGCCCGGCTTCCACCCCTGGAACCATGACGACCGCGCCTTGATCGCGAGGGCGGAAGCCGAGCTGGCGAAGTCTGCCTAGGCCGCCATCGCCGATTCCGCCTCCCCGACGAGGGGAAGCGTGAGCTCGCGACAGGAAGCGGAACCCCGGCGACCGGCGCTGTAGCGCTCCGCGACGATTCCGGTCGGCCGGAAGCCGAGCTTTTCGAGCACCCGGCCCGAGGCGGGATTGTCGACGAAATGCCCGGCGGCGAGGCGCGGCACGCGCAGGCTCTCCCGCGCGGCACTCACCACCGCCTCGCCGGCCTCGGTGGCGTAGCCGCGATTCCAGTGCCGCCGGGCGATCCAATAGCCGAGATCCCGCTCGCCCGAACGGCGGCGGGCGAGACCGATCGTTCCGATGAGCCGGGGAGCCGTCCCGGTACGCAGGAAGATGAGCAGGCTCGGCTCGTCCCATCGCCGCTGCGTCGCCAGGAAGGCCCTCGCGTGATCGAGCGTGTAGGGCCACGGCGCGGTGGCGAGGTTGCGGACCACCGCCTCCTCGGCGATCGCCGCGAACAGGGCCGGAGCGTCCTCGATCCAGCCGGGCCTCAGCAGCAGTCTGTCGGTCCTCGCGAACATCGTTCTTCCCCTTCCCAAGGGGACAGTCACTCGTCGCGCAGGCCGAGCTTGCGTTTCCGCCGGCCTTGGGACGAGTGACTGTCCCCGATGAGGGAGAAACGAAAAGGGAGAGGAACCCTGGCGGCTCCTCTCCCTCGAATTCGGTTCTCTTGCGAGACCTGGAGCCGCCCCTCCCGGAGACGGCCCTTCCTCGACCGTCCCTATTCCGCCGCGCCCGGATGCATGTCGACGCACACGAACTTGCGGCCGAGCTTCCCGTCGCGAAACGAGACCCGGCCGTCGGTAAGCGCGAAAAGGGTGTGATCCTTGCCGATGCCGACGCCGGCGCCCGGATACCATTTGGTCCCGCGCTGGCGCACGATGATGTTGCCGGCGAGCACGGTCTCGCCGCCGAACTTCTTGACTCCCAGACGCCGGCCGGCGCTGTCGCGACCGTTGCGTGAGGATCCGCCTGCTTTCTTATGTGCCATGACTGTAGCTCGTATCTCTTTGAGGTTTACGCGTTCTTATCAGCCGCGGGCTTTTTCGGCGAGGCCTTTTTGGGCTTGGCCGCCGCCTTGGGGGCGTCGACCTGCTCGCTGGCGGTCGGCTCGGCCTTGACCGGCGCGGCCGGCTTGGCCTCGGCTTTCTTCGCCTTAGGCTGCTTGGGAGCCTCGGCGGCCGGGGCCGGCGCGGGAGCCGCGGCGGCGGCCGGAGCCTCGCTCTCGGCGGGAGGGGCCTTGGCGGCTTTCTTCGGCTTCTCCGCCTTCTGCTCGCCGATCGCGGTGATCCTGAGGATCGTGTGCTGCTGGCGGTGGCCTTTCTTGCGCCGGTAATTGTGGCGCCGCCGCTTCTTGAAGACGATCACCTTGTCGGCCTTGGCCTGGGCGATGATCTCGGCCGAGACGGTGAGCCCGTCGGTCGAGCGCAGCTCCGAGCCTTCGCCGGCGAGCAGGACGTCGCCCAGCTGGACGGTATCGCCGGCTTCTCCCGCGAGCTTCTCGACGACGATCTTGTCTCCGGCGGCGACGCGATATTGCTTGCCGCCCGTGCGCACGACTGCGAACATGGCTCTTTCCAATTACCTAAAAGCTGCCCGCACAAAAACGGCCGCGGCCGAACCCCGCGGGGGAAGGGGGGCTGCTACTGGAGCCGGTCTTCCCTGTCAACAATGACCGTGGCAACGCCCTAGTGCCGGTGCTCCGGGCGCAGGCGGTAGCGGCCGCCGTCGAAATCGGCGAACAGGCCGGAGATGGCCGGATGCTCGACCGGCTCCTCGCTGTCGTCGTGGAGCAAATTCTGCTGGCTGACATAAGCGACGTAGCTGCCCTCGGCATTGTCGGCGAACAGATGGTAGAAAGGCTGGTCCTTGGCGGGCCTGATCTCTTCCGGGATCGCCTCGTACCATTCGTCCGTGTTGGCGAAGACCGGATCGACGTCGAAGATCACGCCGCGGATGTCGAACATGCGGTGGCGGACCACGTCGCCGATGGCGAAGCGGGCGTGGCTGACCGGCGGCGCCGCGAGCGCGGCGGCGGGGAGGTCGGGGCTGGGCTCGTTCGAACGCGCGATCATGAAGCCAATGTAGGCGCTTGCCGCGGCGAGGCAAGCGATCTCGCTCCCCGCTCCGTTCGGGATGCTTGGCAAGGCGGAGCGGTTCGGCTAGAGCGCCCCGCCTGTCGACCCGCCCCGTTCCGGGTTCCCGCCAAAGCGCGACTTTGGGGGTGCCTTTTTCGGGGTCGATCTCACGAGATGCGGAGAGGTGCCGGAGCGGTCGAACGGGGCGGTCTCGAAAACCGTTGTGCCCTTACGGGTACCGAGGGTTCGAATCCCTCCCTCTCCGCCATTTCCCGGTCCGAACCCGGTCCGGACCGGAAAAGCCCTTCAGTTCTGGAAGTCGCTCAGGGGGAGGGCGTTGCTCGATTGCAGCTGATCGGTCATCATCCCGCTGTCGGTCGGCCACGTCACGGTCACCACGCCCTGGAAGTTCGAGACCATGACCGAGGGGGTCGCATCCGGGTTGGCCCTCATCGGCACGTCGACCGTTGCATTGAAGCTCGAGCCCTGGTCGACGCCCATATAGATCTGGCTCGTGGTGATCTGGAGCGAATCGAAGGTTACGGTTCCGGAAATGGATACGGGGTTGTTCGGATCCAACCCGAAGGTCCCGTTGCTGACCTGAATCCGGCAGTTGGACGATTCGATCGTCGCCTGGTTGAAGTTGAATGTCACGATGCCCATCGGCTTACCCCTTTCGTGAAATCGGCTCCGCGATAAGCCACTCGATCCCGCTTGGAGGCGGTGATTGATGCCCCGCCACTCGTTCGTTTCCGCCTGGAGACCGGGATCATTTTCCTCGGCGCTGAAAAGATAACTTGGCGCTCCGTACCGGGCCAGTATTTTTCTGCGACGGAAACGGCCGGGTCTTGTTCTTCGTGTTGCTCGAAGGCTGACAAACCTTCCGGCTCCATCGAAGAAGGATTGCCGGGCCGTCGACGCCGGTCGATAGTGGCGGCTCGTGGTCTTGGGGGCTCCCGTGCTTGTCGACGTCCTGCTGCTGCTCGCGGCCTCGCCCGCCGACGAGGGGATCGTGGTCACCGCGTCGCGGACCGAGGCGGCGCCGCCAGGAGCGGTGAGCGTCGTCGAGGCGGCGGACATCGAGCGGATGCAGCCCGCCTCGCTGCTCGAGCCGTTGGACGACGTCGCGGGGGTGCGCGCCTTCTCCACCGGCGGCGCGGGCGGGCGCAGCTTTCTTTCGATCCGCGGCGGCGAGCCGAATTTCACCCTGGTGCTGCTCGACGGCGTGAAGCTCAACGACCCCACCAACAGCCGCGGCGGCGGCTTCGACTTCTTTTCCATCGACCCCTCTTTGGTCGAGCGGATCGAGGTCACCCGGGGCGCCGTCTCGGCGATCCACGGCTCGGACGCGCTGGCGGGCGCGGTCAACATCCGCCTGCGCGCGCCGCGGCCGGGCGAGCGCGGGGCGACGGCGCGGGTCGAGGCGGGGAGCGAGGGCGATTTCGGGATCGGCGCCGGCCTGGAGACGGGATGGAGCGGCGGCGGCCTGCTCGGCGCCGCAAGCTGGTATGACAGCGGCGGGCTGACCGCGGGCTCGGATCTCCGGCGGCGCCAGGCGCTGTCGCAGCTGCGGCAGCGGATCGGCGGCTTCGAGGCGCGCCTGCTCGGTCTCTACGGCCATTCCGACCGCTCCGCCTTTCCCGAGGACAGCGGCGGCCCGCGCCTCGCGGTCAACCGGGAGCGGGAGCGCGGCACGGCGGAGCTGGGCGCCGTGGGCCTGACGGTGCGGCGGGCGGAGGATGCGAAGCTTCGCCCCGGTCTCAGCCTCTCCTGGTCGCGGCAGCGGGACGACAGCGCCACTCCGGCGATCGCTCCGGGCGCGCTGCAGGGAACGCCGGCGCTGACCGCCGACAGCCGCTTCTCGCGCTTCGAGGCGATCGCCGATCTCCGCATCGGCCGCGGCCCGCTCGTCGCCACCCTGGGCGCGGCCTTCCTGCGCGAATCGGGGCGCAGCGACGGCACGATCGATTTCGGCTTTCCGCTGCCGGTCGCCTTCGACCTCGTCCGCACCACCCGGAGCGCCTTTGCCGAGGCGAGCTTCAGGCCGGCGGGCGGATTCAGCCTGAACCTCGCCGGGCGCTACGACGACGTCGCCCACGGCGGCAGCCGCTGGACCGGGCGGGCGTCGGCGTCGTGGCGGCCGGCGGCGGGCGGGCCGACCTTCTTCGCCCGCGCCGGCGAGGGCTACAAGCTGCCGAGCTTCTATGCGCTCGCCCACCCGCTGATCGGCAACCCGGCCCTGCGCCCCGAGCGCAGCCGCAATGTCGAAGCCGGGGTGGAGCTGGCCCGCGGCGAAGGCAATCTTCTGCGGCTGGCGGTGTTCCGAAACCGCTTCCGCGACCTGATCGACTTCGACCCGGCGACCTTCACCACCGTCAACCGCGACCGGGTCCGGGCAAGCGGGGTCGAGCTGGAAGGGCGGTGGCGTCCGCTGCCGGCGCTGAGCCTGGCCGGGGCGCTGAGCCGGCTCGACCTTCAATCGCCGACGCCGCTCAGGGGGCGGCCGCGCTGGCAGGGCGCGCTTCGAGCGGCATGGCAGGTCATGAAACCGCTGGAGCTCAACGCCGCTTTGCGCTTCAACTCCGATTATTTCGACAGCTCGATCCCGACCGGGCTGATTCGGGCGGACGGCCATGGCGAAGCCGACCTCGGTCTCCGCTATCGTTTGTCGAAGCGCCTCAGCCTCATCGCCGCGGCGCGCAACCTGACCGGCGAACGCCATGAGGACGCGGTCGGCTTCCCGGCGCCCGGTCGCCAGCTCAGAGCGACCATAAGCGCGGAGTTCTGACGCGCCTCAGTGCTTCAGTCCCGCCTTGCCGATGTCGAACCAGCTCAGCGGCCGCTTGTTGCCGGCCTTGACCGACTTCAGCGCCTGCGCCTGGGCCTCGGGCGCGCCCATCACGTTGCACTGGGGGAGCGTCTTGGGGTCGAGCTTGCTCACCAGGTTCCAGGTCTTGGCCGGGTCGGGCTTGGTCGGCGCCCAGTCGGAATAATTCTGGCTGACGAACGGCGCGTTCGGCGGATCGAGCGGGTAGCCCGAGAAATAGAAGGACTGCGGCTGCATCTTGCCGTTCACCGGCCCGAAGGCATAGCCGAACATCACGCCCTGATTGGCCGTCTGGTCGGGCCTGACCCCGGTCTGGAACGGCTTTCCGTCGGCGCCGACCCAGAAGGAATAGGCCTGGGCGCCGTTCCCCAGCTGGGCGCTGTCGCCCTTGGCGTAGGGCAGATGGGTGATGAAGTCCGGCCGCGGCGGATGGTTGAGCGGCGAGAACAGGCAGACGGGCGGCATGCCCTTCGGCCGGTCCTGCGGGTAAGTGAGGAAGTAGGCCGTGTCGCCCAATGAGATGAAGGCGCAGGTGAAGGTGTTCGGGATGCCCGGGAAGATCGGCAGGCAGCGCTTGTCGTAATATTCCATCATTGCGCCTTGGCCGGCCGGCCAGGTCGTGGTCGAATCGTAGTAGGTGGCGCCATAGGAAACTTCGTAATCCTGTCCGGCCTTGAGGCCGGGCGGCGGGCCGGCATAAGGCGGCAGCGACGTGCCGTAGTTGAACACCCGGTACATGGTCCAACGCGATTGCCAGTAAGGCGGATAGGAGGGGTCGGGCGGCCGGCCCGGATCGCCCGCATAGCTGCAATTGGGCGCGCCGCAATTGCTGACGCCCGGCGGATTGTGAACGCCCCACGTCGCGTAGACCGCGCCCGAAACATTTCCCTCCGAAGCGGCGGCGTTATTGGCGGCGCTGCCGTTGCCGCCCGCGCCGCTGTTGCAGGCGGCGAGACCGAGGGACAGAGCGAGCAACGAAGCGCAGCAGCGCAGGCGAACCAGGATCATGGCGGATTTCCCCTTTCCGGCCGAGAGCGGGAACCATAGCGCTGAAGGGCGTCGGCGGAACCGCGATTTGCTTCGTATCGGACCAAGTTCGGAGCCGCCCGTCCTTCCGCCGGCCGCTCCCGCCTGTATGGTGGGCGGACCGAACCCACGGGGAGGGCGACGATGATCCGGCTGCAGGCGATTCCTCCCAAAACGGTCGACGATGCGATCGCCATGCTGCAGGTCGCGGCCGGCATCGAGTTCGGGACGTTGCCGCCCTACCTTTACGCCAAATTCTCGATCCTGCCGGGCACCAATCCGGCGGCGGCCGACCGGCTGGGCATGATCGTCGGCCAGGAGATGATCCACCTCTGCCTGGTCTGCAACATCATCAACGCCCTTCGCGGGACCCCCCGGCTGGTGCCGCCGACCTATCCGACCTCGCTGGGCGACATCGGGCCGCCCGGCGGCGACCCGCTCGTCATCCGCCTGCTGCCGTTCGGCCCCTGCGCGATGGACCAGGGCATGAAGATCGAAGAGCCGGAGGACGTCCCGCCCTACAAGGTCGTGACGATGCTGGGGGCGACCGGCGGAGCGATGACCATCGGCCAATATTACGGCCTGGTCGACGCCTTCCTGGCGACCCTGCCGAACAGCGACTGGACGGCGGACCGCAACCAGATCACCGACGACCAGTTCTTCCCGGGCCAGCTGTTCGCGGTCAACAATTATGCCGACGCGCACCGGGCAATCGAGCAGATCGTGTCGGAAGGAGAGGGCGCCAAGGACGACCCGCTCGATTTCCAGAACGAGCTCGCCCATTATTACCGCTTCGCCGAGATCTTCAACGACAAGGTACTGACCAAGATCCCTGAGGATCCGGGCTACCAATATGGGCCCGAGCCGCTCGGCGTCGACTGGTCCGCCGCCTACCGGGCGATCCCCGATCCCGGCAGCCACGATTTCTCCAAGGACAGCGAAGCGGCGCAGGCGGCGCAGGCGGCCTGCAACCTCGCCTTCAGCGCCATGGTCGATGCGCTTCAGAACGCGGTCGAGGGCGAGGCCGGCCAGCTCGGCGCGGCGGTCCGCAAGATGTTCGAGCTGCGCATGGCGGCGATGGCCGCGCTCCAGATCCCGCTGGCGGACGGCAAGAGCGTTGCCGGGCCGGCCTTCCTCTATACCCCCACGGCCCCGGGAGCTTCGTCATGAGCGTCCTCGAAACGCCCCGAATCTATTTCACGGGCCAGATGACCTGGGACCCGATCGTCACCAACAACGACGCGACTTATTACAACGAGGATACGTGCGACCTGACGCCCGCGGGCGACCCCGTCGCGGACTTTCGCCAGCGGGCGATCGACGCGGTCAACACCTACAATTGGAACCCGCACGGCACCCACCGCTCGGCCTTCCTCGCGGAAGTGAGCGGGGTCGACACCGGAAGCGGGCTCCGGACGTGCGACCCGTTCGTCGGCG
The DNA here is from genome assembly GCA_034668685.1 of Sphingomonadales bacterium. GTDB lineage: Bacteria > Pseudomonadota > Alphaproteobacteria > Sphingomonadales > Sphingomonadaceae > Allosphingosinicella. The sequence continues at coordinate 29,747 of JAXDPA010000014.1, forward strand.
CGCCGGCCAATTTCCTCGGCATGCTGGTCGATGCCGAGCCCTACGGCACCGTCACCTCGCAGCTCTTCTTCGACACGATGCAGTTCGGCATCAACGGCGGCTGCCGGGTGACCTGCCCGCGCACCTGGCGGGTGATGTCGCGCTATGTGAATTTCCAGCGCAACAGCTACAATGGCATCAAGGCCGGGATCGCGTCCGTCATCTGGCAGACCTCGATCCCCAAGACGGCGGGGCTGCAGCTCGATCCCCACGATTCGGCGGCGCTTCAGGCCCTGGCGGCGGCGCTGGAGGACGACGGGGTGCTCGGCCTCACCGTCCGCTGGAACACCTATCGGACCATCTATTTCGACGATCCCACGATCCTCGCGAACAAGAGTCCGGAGCTGGTCAAGGATTCGAAGGCGCTGATCGCCAAGCTCGACATCGCCAACAGCTTCCAGCCCAATCCGGCGCGCAGCCTGCTCGTCGGCGTCGTCGGGCTGTGGCGGGAGGGCGAGCCGGCCTGCGAGCCGGGCGACCGGGCGCTGCTCGCCCAGGGTGCCGAAACGATCGCCACCGCCTTCGCCCGGATCACCGACGACAGGCTGGTCCTCGATTTTGGAAACAGCGTCGCGGAAGTCGATGCGGAGCTCAACAAGCAGGACCTGGGGCCGCTCTCGGTCTGCGCGATGAGCCCGGACGGCAAGTCGATCGTCAAGGTGCTCGCCTCGCTGCCTTACCCGCGCTACGGGCGCGATTGCTACGTCGCGACCTCGGGGCTGATCACCATCCCCCTGTCCGCGGGCACCGCCGAGCTTGCCGCGACGGCGCCGCTTCAGGTGCGCTCGGGCGACAAGATCTATCTCGCCGAGCAGGTGCTGAGGGCCGCGCCGACGACCCAGCAGAACATCTATCTCGACGAGAGCGGGGCGAACGTCGCCGCGGACCTGCAGGTGCTGGAGTTCGGCGCGCCGGCCGGCGCGGGAATCACGGTCTCGCGCTACAATTGGAATTCGGTCACCAACGTTTCCACCCTGATCGACACCGCTCAGACCGACAGCGCGGGAATCGCCTCGTTCCAGGTGGCGCCGGCCGGCGAGGGCAATGTGCTGAGCTACATTTTCACCGTCGGCGACGATGCGACGACGACCCCGTCGCTGGACACGCTGACCACGCCTTACATCTATGCGCGCACCCTGCCGGCGGACGCGGCGATCGGCGCGCTCGAGCCGAGCTGGGAGAATGTCTACACGAGCGTCCTTTCGAAATGGAACGCGATGGCGCCGTGCATGGACAATTGGCTGCTGCTCAACCAGCCGGCCCAGGTCCATGCCTATGGCGCGGTGCTGAAGAAGCTCACCGACCCGGCCAATTTCGAGGCTTTCCGGTTCATGCCGGTGACGCGGGACATGACCGAGGGCGAGCGGACCCTGCTTTACAAGTTCCTCGATGCGCCGCTCGACGAAGGCGCGCGCGCCCTCAGGGCCGCGCCGGCGGCAGCCGCGCCCAGGGCCGCGCTGCCCGAAGTCACCCGCCTCAGCCGGGCAATGCGCAGCTAGGCAGCGGGTCCGCCTCGTCGGCAAGCCGGGATTAACGATTGCCGGCACATGCATTTTTTGAGCAGCCAAGGCCGTAACCTCTGCTATGCAGGGGCCGAGCCGGCCGGGGGGCCGGCGCCACATATAGAGGGGGGAGGACGCGACGAAGGAGAGTTGAGTGAACGTCCAGGCCCCGCGCGAATTCCTCGATCGCCGCCAGCTCGTCTCCGCCCTGAGGAGCCTCAGGCGCGGCGATTTTTCCGTCCGGCTTCCTGAGGATTCGGACGGCCTCGACGGCGAGATCGCGACCCTGTTCAACGAGGTCGTCGGCCTCAATCAGGAAATGACCCGCGAGTTCGAGCGGCTCTCCCAGGTCGTCGGCAAGGAAGGCAAGATCACCCAGCGCGGGCGCGTCAAGAGCGCGACCGGCGGGTGGGAGACGGCGATCCGTTCCGTCAACGAGCTGATCGAGGACATGGTCCAGCCGACCGCCGAGGTCGCGCGCGTGATCGGCGCGGTCGCCAAGGGCGACCTTTCCCAGTCGATGACCGTCGAGATCGACGGCCGCCCGCTGCGCGGCGAGTTCCTTCGCATCGGCAAGATCGTCAACACGATGGTGGAGCAGCTCGCCTCCTTCGCCTCGGAGGTGACCCGCGTGGCCCGCGAGGTCGGCACGGAGGGCAAGCTCGGCGGCCAGGCGAACGTCCGGGGCGTCGCCGGTACCTGGAAGGACCTGACCGACAACGTCAACGCGATGGCCACCAACCTCACAGGCCAGGTCCGCAACATCGCCGAGGTGACGACGGCGGTGGCCTCGGGCGACCTTTCGAAGAAGATCACGGTCGAGGTGAAGGGCGAGATCCTCGAGCTGAAGAACACCATCAATACGATGGTCGACCAGCTCAACGCCTTCGCCAGCGAAGTGACCCGCGTCGCCAGGGAGGTCGGTACCGAGGGCAAGCTCGGCGGCCAGGCGCAGGTGCCCGGAGTCGGCGGTACGTGGAAGGACCTCACCGACAACGTGAACCTGATGGCCGAGAATCTGACCGGCCAGGTCCGCAACATCGCCGAGGTGACCACCGCCGTCGCCTCGGGCGACTTGTCGAAGAAGATCACCGTCGACGTGAAGGGCGAGATCCTCGAGCTCAAGAACACCATCAACGTCATGGTGGACCAGTTGAACGCCTTCGCCTCCGAGGTGACCCGCGTGGCGAGGGAGGTGGGCACCGAGGGCAAATTGGGCGGACAG
>JAXDPA010000015.1:0-3232 GCA_034668685.1 Sphingomonadales bacterium
CCGCCCCTCTCGCTCCGAAAAATTTCTGATCGTTATCAGAGGCAGGAAGGGTCTGGCCTTGGCGAAAATCATTACATCCATTACGGGCGATGCCGCACTCACGTTTGACGACGTGTTGCTGCAACCGGCCCGCTCCGACGTGCTGCCGACCGACGTCGACGTGCGCACCCGCGTCACCAAGGACATCGAGCTCAACATCCCGATCCTCTCCTCGGCGATGGACACGGTGACAGGCGCCGACATGGCGATCGTGATGGCGCAATTGGGCGGCCTTGGCGTCCTCCACCGCAACATGGAGATCGGGGAGCAGGCCGACGCGGTGCGCACCGTGAAGCGCTACGAAAGCGGGATGATCGTCAATCCGATCACGATGACGCCGGACCAGACCCTCGCAGACGCGCTTGCCCTGATGGCGAAGCACCGCATCTCGGGCATCCCGGTCACCGAGAAGAACGGCCGCCTTGTCGGCATCATCACCAATCGCGACGTCCGCTTCGCCGAAAACCCGCGCCAGCCGGTGGCGGAGCTGATGACCCGCGACGACCTCGTCACCGTCGGCCCGGGCGTCACCCAGGAGGAGGCGCGGCGGAGGCTCCACCAGAGGCGGATCGAGAAATTGCTCGTCGTCGACGAGGACGGGCGCTGCATCGGCCTGATCACGGTCAAGGATATCGAGAAGGCGGTCGCCCATCCCGACGCGACCAAGGACGGGACCGGCCGCTTGCGGGTCGCCGCCGCGACCACGGTCGGGGACAAGGGTTTCGAGCGCTCGCAGGCGCTGATCGACGCCGAATGCGACCTCCTCGTCATCGACACCGCCCACGGCCACAATGTCGACGTCGCCGCCGCGGTCGAGCGGATCCGCAAGCACAGCAATTCGGTCCAGATCGTCGCCGGCAACGTCGCCACCGCCGAGGCGACCAGAAAGCTGATCGGCGCGGGCGCGGACGCGGTGAAGGTCGGCATCGGCCCGGGCTCGATCTGCACCACCCGCGTCGTCGCCGGAGTCGGCGTTCCCCAGCTCACGGCGATCCTCGATGCGGCGGAGGAAGCCGCGAAGACCGGCACGCCGATCATCGCCGACGGCGGCCTCAGGACCAGCGGCGACGTCGCCAAGGCGCTTGCCGCCGGCGCTTCGGCGGTGATGATCGGCTCATTGCTCGCCGGCACCGAGGAAGCGCCGGGGGAGACCTTCCTCTACCAGGGCCGCGCCTACAAATCCTATCGCGGCATGGGCTCGGTCGGGGCGATGGCGCGCGGCTCGGCCGACCGCTATTTCCAGCAGGACATCAAGGACCAGCTCAAGCTCGTCCCCGAGGGGATCGAGGGCCAGGTCGCCTATAAGGGCCATGCCGCCGACGTGATCCACCAATTGGTCGGCGGGGTGAAAGCGGCGATGGGCTATACCGGCGCGGCGACGATCGAGGCGCTGCAGAGCAAGGCACAGTTCGTCCGCATCACCAATGCCGGCCTTCGCGAAAGCCACGTCCACGACGTGACCATCACCCGCGAGGCCCCGAATTATCCTTCACGCTGAGCGGCCTGGGCAAGCTGGCCCTTGCGTTCGCCGGCGGGATGGTGAAGCCTCGGCGGCGCCGTCCTGCTTCAAAAGTGTCGGCGCAACAGGGGTCTTCATGCGCATTTCCGGCCGCAGCATTCGCCTCGGCCTGACCGGGCTGGCTGCACTGCCGGCGCTGTCGGGCTGCGGCGGCATCGCCCATCTCGATTGCGACCAGATCGCCGAAAGCGCGCAGCGCCTGTCGCGGGAGCGGCCGATCCGGATCGAAAGCATCGCCAATGTCCGCGAAATGGCCCGAACCGGGACGGAGGTGCGCTGCACGGGCGACGCCACCCTTGCCGACGGGGGCACCGCGCCGCTTTACCTTCGCGCTCGCGAGGAGAACGGACGTGCGGAGGTGGCCTATCAGGGGATTCCCTATCCCTGAGACGATGCGAAAAAGGCCGTGACCCCGGTTGCGCGCACCCAGGCCGCGATCGAGCTGCTCGACGAGATCATTGCCGCGGCGCGCGCCGGCGGCTCGGCCGCGGACACGCTGATCGCGCGCTATTTCAAGGCGCGGCGCTATGCGGGCTCGCACGACCGGCGGGAGATCCGCGCCCTGGTCTTCCGGGCGATTCGCCGCGCGGGCGAGCCGCCGGTGTCGGGCCGGGCGGCGCTGCTGGGGGTCGCGCAGGACCTGCCGGAGTTGCTGGAGACCATGGATGGGTCGCCGCATGGCGCTGCGCCGCCGTCGGCGGACGAGCCGGTCGCCGAGCCTGGCATCGCGCCGGCCTGGCTGCTCGAACGGTTCGATCCGGCAATCCCGCCCGAGGAATGGCCGGCTTTGCTCGCGCGCGGCACGCTCGACCTGCGGGTCAACCGCCTCGAAGGCTCGCGCGAGGATGCGCTCGCGGCGCTGCCCGACGCCCGGCCGACCGACACGTCGCCCATCGGCCTGCGCCTTCCCGAGGGGTTTCGCGTCGAGCAGGCCGCGGCCTGGCGGCGCGGCCTGGTCGAGATCCAGGACGAGGGCAGCCAGCTCATCTGCCTCGGCTGCGAAGCGGCGCCCGAGATGCTCGCCGTCGATCTCTGCGCCGGGGCGGGCGGCAAGACGCTGGCCATCGCCGCGGAAATGGCCGATCGCGGCCGCATCGTGGCGGCGGACGCCGACCGCGGCCGGCTGAGCCGGATGGCGCCGCGGCTGCAGCGCGCCGGGATCAGCATCGTCGAAACCCGCCTGATCAATCCCAAGCGCGAGGCGGCGATGCTCGCCGATCTCGCCGGCCGGGCCGATCTCGTCCTGGTCGACGCGCCCTGCTCGGGCAGCGGCACCTGGCGGCGCAACCCGGAGACGCGCTGGCGGATCACGCCAGAGCGGCTTGCCCGCCTGGTCGTCCTCCAGGCCCGTCTGCTCGATATTGCCGCGGGCCTGCTCAAGCCCGGCGGGAAGCTCGTCTATGCGGTCTGCTCGCTGCTCGCCGAGGAGGGCAGGGACCAGGCGGAGGCGCTTGCCCGCCGTTCAGCCTTGGTTCCGGAACCGCTTCCCATACAGGCCGGGCGCCCGTCCGGCCCCGGGCTCCTGCTCAGTCCGGCGCGGGACGAAACCGACGGCTTTTTCGTCGCGCGCTGGCAAAGGCCGTGCTAAACCTTCGGCCGATGGAAATATGGAGTATCTGATGCGCCTTACGCCGATAATTCTCACGCTCGCCGTCGCCGCAGCGACGATGGCGA
>JAXDPA010000016.1:0-26780 GCA_034668685.1 Sphingomonadales bacterium
AGTCGGAGTGCTGCCGGGAGTGCGATTAGCACCTCCGCTAGAAGCTCCTACGGTGGACTGCCCAAGGCTTGCACGATGGCAACGAATTACTCGACCATCCCCCCTTGCTCCCAAGTCAGTTTTCCTAGGATATCTGAACAAGAAAGTCAGCGTACCGTTGGTCCATCTCGTCGGAATTGAGCCTTTCTTGCGGCCAGAGCGGAAAGTCGCCGAGGGAAAGGCCCTCGGGAAGCTTGACACCCACGCTTCCAAACACAGACTCAAGCTGGGACCTTTCAAGGTTGACGGTCCGGCTTAGGTCGGCTTCCTCGAAATTTGCCCCAGCCATCGCAGCCTTCGCGAAATCGGCACAGGTGAAATTAGCCCAACGACAGTCTGCCTGTCGCAGGTCCGCTGCCCATAGATTGGCATATTGGGCCTTTGCCTGCCCGAGATAAGCGCGTTCCAATGAGGCTGACGCGAGATGCACTCCGAACATCTCCGCCATACCCAGATACGCGCCGTTGAGATTAGCCTTACTCAAATTTGTCTTGCAAAGGCTGGCTTGCGATAAGGATGCCTGCATCAGCTCGGCACCTTCCATGTCAGCCGCATCCAACCGTGCGTTGGCAAATTTGGCGCGATCAAAATGGGCGGCACATAGATTGGCACCCTGGAGGTTAGTCCATCGGAGGTCGAGACAGTATCCGAGTTCATCGAGGCTCGTCTGTTTTATCTCGTAGGCGATCCGTTCCCGGCTACGGCGGCCAATTACGTTCAGCGCGGATTGGATGTCTGCGCGGGGCGCTATGGAAGGACCTACGCGGTGGATGTGTTCTTGCCGGGCGAGCTTTCGCCATTGCTCGTTGAGCAATTTATAGCGCCCGCCTTCCAGCAGAAGGCTTCGGTCAAACAGTATCTTATTTACGTGCTCTTCGAGATAGTCGCTCTCTTGCGCGGACGATGCTGGCGCGTTTTCACGGATGTAAGCGCACAGTGTCTCCATGATGGGAATGTGATCGCGCTCAGAATCTTGTGCGATACGTTCAAGCGCGTAGATCGCGCCAATACGAACCTCCAGGTTGGGCTCGCTAACCTCCTGATTATCAAACACTTTCCGGCGTTCAGTCCCGAGATTCTCAATAGCCTTGTTGATTCGGTCGGTAATGTGTCCCTGCGCGGCGGTTCGCGCGTTTGACTGGACTGCCTTGGTTTGACGGTCATGGTTGATCGTTCGCCAGAGCAAGAGCGCGCCGCCGATTATGCTGGCCACGACGAAAACGAGATCGCGAACGGATGAGCTGTCCTTTGTCCAGAAGGCAAGCATCCACCATTCAGGTGCTACGGGTGCAGGCATCGCCGGCTCCATTTTCGGCGCTTGGACCAAACGTCGGATGCTTTGCCCCGCGCGTTCCGAGGCAGCGAAAGCTCCAAACAGCCTGAACTGAGCGCGTGCAAACTCAGAGTGTTTGGACTCGATTGCGCGCTATTACCGTTTCCCATCGATATTGGGATTTTGGCTTCCGAGGAGTCCTGTATCTTGGTGACGCGCCAATCGCATTAACGGCACCCCGATACGCTCCCACAAAATTTTCTGCCGCTGCTCCGGGCTGATATCCATTCGCTCCAACAACTCGTTAAACTCACTGATTGCGCCCAGTCGCTCCCGCTCAGCTTGTATCCGGAGGATTTCTAGCTCGGCCAGCGCTCGCTGTTTCTCAGTTTCCCAGCGCCATTCTTTGTCCTTTTTGCGCTCGTGACGGTCCTTTAGATACTCCCTGATTTGCTGAAGCGGATTCAACGAGCCGAGTAGCTCTATCCACCCCGCCGACTGAATCGTGATCCTCGTTATCTCAAGCTGATCCTTCGGGTGAATCCATGACGGGTCTACGTATGCCATTTCGTGGTGGCGCATGGCGATGAAGTCAAAGCCAAAATATTCAAGCGGGAAATGCAGCCGACGCTCAAGGTGGCGCAATCCTCGTCGCGTAGGTAGGAGATAGATGGACAGGTATGCGTTCTCGAAATCACTCAAAAACCCGTGGAATTCTCTTAGCCCTGCACCCCGTTCGATATTGAATTGAACCGTTCCACGTCCCGCCGCCATTGCATCTCTCCCGGTGTGGATCCTTGCTAGATTGTGCCGGCAACGCGGTCCACACAACTTGCAACTCCTATTTGGAAATACTCCGCCAAATGAGCCGCAATACGATGTTTAGCTCGGCCCCAAGACCCGATTGGTTGGCGGCGCAGGCGCTTTCCAAGAGGCTCCGATTTGTCGATCCCGTGGCGCTGTTGCATCTGTCACGCGGGCTCACCTTCGATGCGTTGCAGTGCGCTGAAGTACTCGACGATGCGCTAATCGGCCTCGACGAACGAAGCGGCTACGTCACTGAGCTGATCCACTGGATACGGGCAGGCGCGCTGGCCCACCGCCCCTGTCCGACCTTCCCCTCTGCTCGTATCATTGCCGATGTGACCGAAGCGATGAACGCTGATAGCCAGGTCATGCGCATGGCGGCTGTGCTGAAGAATGCTAGCGAAGCAGGTATCGCGCCGGTCGTTTTCCTGAGCATGGTTTCACCCACACTCGATATCGGTATGCGTGTCGAGCAACCGATGCGAGCGTTGCTGCACGGAAACCCGCCACTGGCTGGAACCTACACGCTCTATCTGCATGTCCTGCAGACCGGCGACGGCACAGACTTCGTGTACTACGGCATTACCAAGAGAGGGTGGAGTCTGCGGTTCAACGAGCACACGCGAGCGGCTGTCGCTAGCGGATCGAAGCGTCTGTTCGCTCGCACGCTCAACGAACTGATCGATGCCCGCGTCGCGGAGTTGTCAGGCATCGTCGATGATAGGCCGAAGCTGCGCGGGCTAATTACTGCGGTTTGCGGAACCGGGCTAAGCCGGGAAGCTGCGGAAGAAGCCGAAGAAGCGATGGTCGAAAAATACAGCCTTGCCTCGCGACATCCGCTTGGCCTGAACATGATTCCCGGCGGCAGTGCAGGTATCAGCAGGGCGAGCAGATTCGCTCGCAGACGCTAACAGGTTTTCAGTGACAGCCGAACACTGAGGGGTTTCCGCGCCTGAAATTATTCGCCGCCGGACGCCCTCACCCCTACCCCTCTCCCCCGGGAGAGGGAATTGGTTGCCAGGCCGAACAGGCGGCCGAGCGACTGCTCCAGCATGACGAGCTGCCAGAGCAGGCGGCCATGCTCGGCGCGGCCCGTGCGATGGGACTCGGCGACGCGGGCGATCGCGGCGGGATCGAGCCAGCCGAGATCGGCAAGGGCGGCGCTTCGGGCGAGGCCGGCGGCGCGGTCGGCGAGCGGGCCGCGGAACCAGGCCGAGACCGGCGTGACGAAGCCCATCTTCGGGCGGTGGAGGATCTCATCCGGGAGATAGCGGCCGAGCGCCTTCTTGAGCAGCCATTTGCCCGTCCCGCCGCGAAGCCTGAGCTTGGCCGGGAGGCGGGCGGCGAACTCGACGAGGCGGTGGTCGAGCAACGGCTCGCGCGCCTCGAGGCTGACCGCCATGCTGGCGCGGTCCACCTTGGTGAGGATGTCGCCGGGCAGCCAGATCTTGAGGTCGGCATATTGGGCGCGCGACAGAGCGTCGCCGGCGGGCGCCTCGCGCATCGCCAAAGCGTAGCGCGCCTCGGCACGGTGGCCCTGCAGACTCTGCCTGAACTCGGGGCGGTAAAGCCTTGATCGGACGGGAAGTGATGTCGCCGTCACTGCGTCGGCATAGGCTTCCTCGGACGACCGGCCGAGCGCCACCAGGCTCGTCCTGGCGCGGAGGAATTGCGGCGCCCAGTCGAGCTTGGGATAGAGCGACCCCGCCGCCCCAAGCACGCTGCGCGCCCCCGGCGGGAGCAACCGCCGGGCTTTCTCCTCGGCCATGAACAGGCGGTGGCGGCGATAGCCGGCGAAGGCCTCATCGGCGCCGTCGCCGCTCAGCGCCACCTTGACCCGCTCGCGCGCCAGCTCGGCGACCCGGTAGGTGCCGATCGCCGAGGCGTCGGCGAACGGTTCGTCATAGGCCTCGGCCAGCCGGGCGAGCAGCGAGAAGTCCGCCGACGCCACCTGCCGGGTGCGATGGTTGGTGGCGAAGCGCTCGGCGACGAGGGCGGCGTAGCGCGTCTCGTCATGGTCGGCCTCGTCGAAGCCGATCGAGCAAGTCTCGACCGCGCTCCGGCTCGCCTCGGCCATCAGGGCCACCACCGCCGAGCTGTCGACCCCGCCCGAGAGGAAGGCGCCGAGCGGAACGTCGGCGACCATCCGCGAGCGCACCGCCTCGCGCAGCCGCTCGACCAGCTCCTCCTCGAGCGCGGCGGGCTTCGCGCTGGAGGGGCTTGAGAAATCCACGTCCCACCAGCGCACCGGCTCCGGTATCGCCCGCCCCCGCCGGACCAGCAGGTAGTGGCCGGCGGGGAGCTTCGTCACGCCCGCGACCAGGCAGGAATCGTCGGGCACGTAGCCGTAGGCCAGGAAATCCTCGACCGCGCGCGGATCGGGCTCGCGCCGAAGCCTCGGATGAGCGAGCAGGCCCTTCAGCTCCGAGGCGAAGATCAGGGCGCCGTCGGGCAGCGTGGCGAGATGGAGCGGTTTCACGCCGAGCCGGTCGCGGGCGAGGAACAGGCAATCCTCGGCCGCGTCGTAGAGGGCGAAGGCGAACATGCCGTTGAAGCGGGCGAGGCAGGACGGGCCCCATTGCCGCCAGGACGCCAGCACCACCTCGGTGTCGCTCGACGTCGCGAATCGGTGGCCGAGCGCCTCAAGCTCGGCGCGCAACGCCCTGAAATTGTAGATTTCGCCGTTGTAGGTGAGCGCCAGCTCTCCGTCCGCCGAACGCATCGGCTGGTCGCCGGTCTCGAGGTCGATGATCGACAGGCGCCGGTGACCGAGGCCGACGCCCGGCGCGGTCCAGACCCCGCTTCCGTCCGGCCCGCGATGGGCGAGCACATCGGCCATCGCCCGGACCCGCGCCGCCTCGACCGGTTTGGGCACGTCCGGATGGAAGATTCCCGCGATCCCGCACATCAGCGGGTCCCTGGCAGCCCCGCCGCCCGGTCGGCAAGCGGCGCGACGGGTCCAAGCGACCGGAGGAAGGCGTCGAGCGCCGGACGGGCGCTTCCCGCCCCCGCCGGTTCCTCCGCCGAGACCAGGATTGCGACCGCGCGCTGCGGGCCGCCGAGCAGATGGGTCTTCATCGTCTCGAGCTTCACCGCCGCGCGGCTGCCGGTGACGATGTTGCCGACGCGGTAGAAGCTCGCCACCTCGCGGATCGTGCCTTGCGAGAAGATACGCTCGGACTTGCCGCCGGGGGGCGGCGCGGCGTCGGCGGTCCAGGCCCAGGCGCCGTCGGGCCGGGTCGCGCCCTGCCCGAAGCCGGCGAGCTCGCGCCCGTCTTCCTGGTGCGCGTAGACGGCGAGGGCGAGGTCGACCTCATGGCCGGCCGGGTCACGGTAGCGGCCGATCCGGAAGGCGTCGTAGCCGCTGAAATTAGGGACCCAGGGCCGCCCTTTGTCGCGCGGCACCTTGGTCCAGCCGGGGACGTCGGGCAGAGCCACGTCGTCGACCGCGACCACCGAGCCGGCCTGGACCGCCGCCGACCAGCCGGGGCCGGCCGCGGCCAGCGCCAAAGCGGCGGCGCCGACCGCGGCGAGGCGCAGCGGCGAGCCGGGCGCGGTACCGGGGCGCTGCAGCTTTTCGGGATCGAACCAGGGATCGCTCGCCTTGCGGTCGAAGAAGGGCCGCGCCGCCGCCATGATCACCACGATGACGAGCGCGAAGAAGATCCAGCCGTAGACGACATGGTCGAAACCGACCGCGTGGCGCTTGTCGGTCAGATAGGCGATCCAGATGGTCGCCCAGGCGCGCACCCCGTTGGCGAGGACCGGAAAGCCGAGGGCGGCGACGACGAACAGGGCCCTGCGCCGGGCGGAGCGGAAGCAGACGTTGGCGGCGAGCGCGGCATAGGCGGCCATGGCGATCAGGAACTTGACCCCCGAGCAGGCCTCGGCGACCTCGAAATAGCCGGCCGGGGTCGAGATGAAGACTCCGCGGATCGTCGCCGGGACGTGGCTCAACGCCAGCAGCGCCATCGCCATCTTCGCGGTCAGGGTCTGCATCGGCGCGACCAGCTCCTCGCCGAACGGCACGAGGAACAGCGCGTAGAAGATCGGGAAGGCGAGCCCGCGGGACGCCGCCTGGCCGAGACAGGCGACCGCCGCGCCCTGAAGCATCAGGACGAGCGACACATGGCGGGCGATGTCGATCCCACCGGCATTGCCGAGCAGCCAGCCGAAGGCGCCTGCGGCGACGAGCAGGAGGCCGGGCGCCCAGGCCGCCGGCGCGATCCGGCGAAGCTCGGGCCGGCGCTGCCAGACCATCCAGCCGATCAGCGGCAGGATCAGAAGGCAGTGATTGTAGGTGTTCCCCTTCAGCCACAGGGCGAACACGTCGCTTACGTCGCGGCGGAAGAGGAGGAGCAGCCCGGCCCAGACCGCGCCGAGGCCGGCGAGGTGCATTCGCCAGCCGGGGGCCGTCAGCGGCTTCGCTTTGACGATTGGGAGAACCGCCGTCATGCCGCCGCCCTTCGGCCATCGAGGCCGACGAGCAGGGCGAGCGGGGCCAGCCGCGCGTCCCAGCGATAGGCTTCCTCCATGCGGCGGCGGGCCGAGGCGCCGATCGCCGCCGCGCGCGCCGGATCGGCGAGCAGGTCCCGAACGGCCTGCGCCTGCGCCTCGGCACCGTCCGCGACGACGAGGTCGCGGCCGCGCTCGGCCTCGATGCCTTCGACGGCGGCCGGCGACGCGACGACCGGCCGCCCCGCCGCCATCGCCTCGAGCACCTTGTTCTGGATGCCGCGCGCGACGCGCAGAGGCGCTGTGACCACATCGGCCGCGGCGAGCCAGGGCCTCACGTCGGCCACCTCGCCGGTCACGATGACCCGGTCCGAGGCCAGCGCCTTGAGGCTCGCGGTCGGGTTGCGGCCGACGATCGCGAAAGTCGCGCCCGGCACCCATGGCAGCACGTCGCGGGCGAACCACGAGGCCGCGTCGACATTGGGCGCGTAATCCATCTGGCCGGCGAAGACGATCAGCGGGCGCGGCGCTTCGGCCGGCACGGCGCCGGGCCGGTAGAAATCCAGGTCGACCCCGTTGGTAAGCGCTCGGATGTCGGCGTCCGGCAGGCCGGCGCGGTCGCGGAACAGGCGCGCCTCGGCCTCGCTGACGAACAGGCTGAGGTCGGCGCGGGCGGCGGTCTCGCACTCGAAGGCGAACAATTTCGCCGCCTCGCGGCGGTGGAGCGGCGCCAGCGGCCCGCCCGCCTCGGCATAAGCGGCGAACTTGGCCGAATCCATGTCGACGAAGTCCATGACCAGGCGCTGGCGCGCGCCGGCCGGGACGAACTGCGCCATCTGGCCCGAGAAGACGTAGGCGGTGTCCACCTCCGCGCGGGCGAGCATTCCTGCGACGAAGCGGCGCATCGCCGGGCTGTCGAAGGCGGTCAGCGACACGGGCCTGGCCTCGAGCAAAGCGCGCGCCGCGGCGACGGCCCTGCCGGTGCGCCGGACTTCGACATGCGCCTCGCCGAGCCGGCCGCCGAGCGCTTCACGCAGCGCCGGCAGTTGGGCGGCGTCGGCCTCGTCGTCGGCGAAGCAGGCGAGATGCACCCGGGCGAGGCCGGCTAGGTGGCGGAGGATGTGCCACGAGCGGATCTTGTCCCCCCGGTCGGGCGGGAACGGGATGCGATGGGCGAGGAACAGCAGCTCGCTCATCCCAGCCCCCGCGCGATCGGTGGGCCGAGCCGGTTGGCGAGGAACAACGGCAATCGCTTCCAGGCCGCCACCTGGAGGCGGTAGCGGGGCGAGAGGGGGTTGGTCTCGCGGGCGTCGCCCCGGACGGCATAGACGAGCGGGCGAGGCTCGAAGCCCCAATTCTTCTTGAAGGCGAAGGCGCCGGTGCCGGCCTTGGAGCGGCCGAAATCGAAGCGGGTGAAGCCGCGCGCCCAAGCGTGGCGCATCAGCGCGAAATAGAGGAGCTCGTTGGCCCGCGCCGCCCGCGCCGCCCGGGTGCCGCCGCCCCAATAAGGATAGACGGTGTCGCCATGGTAAAGGCTGAGGACGCTCGCCAGCGGCTCGCCGTCCTTGCCGACGGTGAGAATGTCGGCATCGAGGCGCTCCAGCGCCGCCTCGAACAAAGCGCGCGGGAAGACCGGGGTGCCGAGATTGCGGACGCTCTCGGCGTAGACACGGTAATGGCTGTCGAGGTCACAACCCGCTTTCACTTCGAGCCCGTTCGCCAAGGCGCGGCGCACTTCGGCCCGCTGCTTGCGGGGGATGGACTGGAGGATCGCCTCGTCGCTCTCGGGAATGTCCCGTTCAAAGCCGAAATAGAGGCCCTCGCGGCGCTGCCAGCCGTGAGGGACGGAGCCGCCGCGCAGCTCCACCGAGGCGAAGCCGCGCGTTCGGGCGAGGTCCGAGGCGGCCTCGGCCAGCTCGGACACGCCGTCGCCGAGGATCCCGCCGCCCACTGCGAAGCCCGAGGAGACCAGAGCGGAGCCGAACAGGCGCGAGCGCAGTTCGGTCAGCGGCAGGACGCCGGCGATCGCGCCGCCGCGCTCGGCGACGAGATGGAAGCCGCCGTGCCCGCAGCCGCGCTCGACCGCCTCGAGCCAGCCCGGCAGGTGGAACGGCGTGGCGTCCGGGCGGCTTCGGACGAAGGAGTCGATCGCGGCGCGATCCTCCTGGCCCGCGGCGCGGACGGTCAGGGTTGAGATGGGGCGGTGCGCCGTCATGACAGCCGCTCCCGCTCCGCCGCGACCACCGCGTCGGTGCGCCCCCAGCGATGGGCCTTGAGAATTTTCAACAGCTTGGGCCGCATTGCCGAGAGTCGACTGTAATGCCTGAGGCGCGACTTGAGCGGCGCCTCCGGCACTCGCGGCTGGCCGGGGTCGATCTCCCAAGGGTGGAAATAGAAGACGGCGGGCCGCCCTTCCGAGCCGTTGACGCGGCCGATCGCCCAGTTCGAGAAACGATAGGGCAGCAGCCGGAAGAAGCCGCCGCCGCCGGCCGCCAGCCGCCGGCCGGCGACGTCGACGGTGGTCACCGGAAGCTCGATCAGGTCGGAATCCGGAAGCGGCCGGTGGGCGAAGCGCGGGGCTTCGGGCCAGCCATAATGGTCGTGGGCGAGCGGGGCGACGCTCGAGGAATAAGCATAGCCCTCCTCGGCGAGGATCGCGTGGGCCCAGGGGGTGCGGGCGTCGATCGAGAAGCTCGGCGCGCGGTAGCCCCTGGGCGCGACCCCGGAGGCGTCGGCGATGGCGGCGTGGGCGCGGCGCAGGTCGGCGCGGAACTGGTCCGGGGTCAGCGTGAAGACGCGGTCGTGGTCCCAGCCGTGGCTGGCGATCTCGTGGCCGGCCGCCGCGATCCGCCGCATCAGCGCCGGATGGCGCTCCGCGACCCAGCCCAGAGTGAAGAAGGTGCCCTTGACCCCGGCCTCGTCGAACAGGGCGAGGACGGCGTCGGCGTTGCGCTCGACGCGCTGCGGCAGCCGGTCCCAGTCCGACTTGGCGATGACTTTCTCGAAGGCGCCGACCTGGAACCAGTCCTCGACGTCGACGGAGAGGGCGTTCAGCATCTTCCCCTCCGCTTCCTTCGTCATTGCGAGCCCTTCGACGCCGCCTGCGGCGGCGCTCAGGATAAACCGCTGCTGCGCAGCGGCGAAGCAATCCAGTGCGGCCTCAGAGTCAGGCTGGATTGCTTCGTCGCTTCGCTCCTCGCAATGACAGGAACCGTGCATCAGGCGGCGTTGGTGTAGCCCGGAGCCTGCTGCCCGTTCTCCACCCACTCGACGAGCAGCGTCAAGACTCGCCTTACCGCCCGTTCCTGCTCGTCGACGCGGGCCTCGAGCGTGGCGACGCGGCGCTCGAGCGCGAAGTCGCGCATCGGCTCGGCCGGCGCGGGCGCGGCGCGAAGCGGCTGGACGGCGTCGGCACGCGGCTGCGGCTTGTCGGCGGCGAGGTCGGCGACAACGCTCTCGACCGAATCGCCGGTAATCGTGTCGAGCCTTTCCACCGCGGCGTAGAGCAGCAGCCGGCTGGCCAGCTGGTTGAGCCGGCGCGGGATCCCGCCGGAATGGCGGTAGAGGGCCGCGAAGGCTTCGGGCGCGAAGCCGGGGCGGCCGGTCCAGCCGGCGACGGTCAGGCGATGGACGACATAGCCTTCGACCTCGTTCGCCTCCATCGGCTCGAGATGGTGGCTGGCGATGATCCGCTGGCGGAGCTGCTCGAGCGAGCCGCCCTCGACCAGCTGGTCGCGAAACTCGGGCTGGCCGAGCAGGAAAATCTGAATGAGCGCACGGCCCTGGCTGGTGAAGTTGGAAAGCATCCTCAGCTCTTCGAGCGCCGAGACGGGGAGGTTCTGGGCCTCGTCCACGACCAGCAGGGTGCGGCGGCCGCGCCGCGCTTCCTCGACGAGGTGGCGCTCGACCGAGTCGAGCAGCTGCGCCTTCTCCTGGCCGGCGACGGGAAGGCCGAGGCCCTGGGCGACCAGCCGCAGCAAATCGTCGCCCTCGACCTGGGTCGAGACCAGGCTGATGGCGCTCAGCCGCTCGCGGTCGATGGTGGCGAGGAGGTGGGCGACGAGCGTCGACTTGCCCGCGCCGACCTCGCCGGTGACGGTGATGAACCCCTCCCCCTGCGCCAGGCCGTAGCCGAGATAGGCCATCGCCTTCTTGTGGGTTCGGCTGTCGAACCAGAAGCGCGCGTCGGGCGTCAGCTGGAACGGGTTGGCATTGAGGCCGAAATGGTCGGTGTACATCTCTCGCCCCTCAGAAGCTGTAGCGCAGGCCGAACAGGATCGAGCCGACGGTGGAGTCGAAATCGCCGCTGTGCGTGGTGTAGAGGCCGGCGGCGATGTTGGCCTGCAGCCGGTCGCGCCAGATCGCCCGGTAGTAATTGGCGCTGGCGCCGGTGGTGAAGCTCGAATCGGCGCCGGCGATGCCGCTGTCGTACCAGGCGGCATAGGCGTCGAAGTTGATGCCCGACGTCCGGGTCAGCCGCCGGCCGAGCTCGCCGCGGACGATGAAGCTCTGGTCGGTGACGCCGTGGAGGACGAAGGCGCCGTCCGGCGGAGCGAGATAGCGGCGGTTGGCGTAGCTCGCGCCGAGGCCGAAGCTGTAGGCTCCGTGCTCGCCCGAGAACATGATGTTCGCGCCGCGGTTGCGGAAGTTGAAATTGTCGATCGACTGGAGCGCGTCGTCGAAGCAGGCGCCGCCCTTCTTGGGATCGCTTCCGAACACGCAGCCGTTCAATCCGCCGATGCCGCTGATTCCGCCCTGCGGAGGCCGGAAGTCGGTCGGCACGCCGCCGAGATCGCTGACCAGCAGCCGGCCGAAGCTGCTGACGCTGTCGTAGACCGAGGCGGTGAGCACGTAATCGCGATTGAGCCGGTGCTGGAGCGAGCCGACGAAGGTCGTTCCGCCGTAGCGTTGGCCGAAGCGGGCCTGGAGCTCGGTGCGCGGGCTCGGCCGCCAGATCACCCCGACGTCCCAGATCAGGCCCGACTGGTCGTAGGTGAGCAGCCGCGGCTTGGACGGGTCGCCGACGAGGTTGCCGCGCGCCGAGAGCACCGGGAAGCCGTTCGAATCGCGCACGATGTCCTGCTGCGAGGCCTTCATGTCCTCCCAGCCGACCCCGCCGGTCGCGGCGAGCGTGCCGGAGACCGGAAGGACGACGTCGCCTCGGACATATTCGCCGTGGAACTTGGATTTCAGCCGGTCGGCATCCTCGCGGACATAGCCCCCGCCCACGGTCCAGCCGAACGGCAGCGGGCCCGGCGCCATTCCGACGCTGGCGGTGGCGTTCTGGACCGTGCTGCTGTGGTAATTCTCGACCCGCGGAGTCCCCGCCGGAAGGCCGCCGCCCGAGACGCTGTTGTCGTCGACATAGACGTAGCCCAGGCGGTAGGCGGCGCCGATCGCGACCGGCCCCGCATGCGTGTTGAGGGTCGGCCCCCCATAGACGCTGTAGATCTCGGCCGTGTTCGGGCTGTCGGCGGTGCGAAGCGCCGGCACCGGGCGGCGGATGTCGTTGTGGCCGCGCGCCGCGATCGCGCCGGCGTCGAGGCTCAGCACGCCCGGCACCGCCTCGACATGGACGGCGGCGAGGCCGGTATGGACGTCCTGGTCGCGGATATCGTCGTTCCACGCGATCCGGTGCTGGTAGTCGTAGGCGATCACCGCCTGGACGCGCCGGGTCGCGATCGTCGCGGTCACCCCTCCGCCGACACCCGTGTAGGTGAGGACGTCGCCGGTGTTGAAGTCGGCGGTCAGCACCTGCTCGATCTGCAGGTAGGGATGGATGGAGCTGCGCGTCTGGCTGTCGCCGTCGGCGGTCAGCAGCAGGGCCGACGCCGCCATGGCGGCGAGGCCGAGGAAGCGGCGCGGAACGCCGGGAAAGCGGTCTCGGGTCATTGTCCGTATCCGTAATAGGCGCCGAAGCGGCGTCCCCCGGCGGCGAAGCCGGTGCCGTTCAGCAGGAGGCTGACACGCTCACAGCCGGAGAGGAGCTCGAGCGCGTCGCGCAGCTCCGCTTCCGTCGTCTTGTCCGCCCTGACCACCATCACCAGCTGCCCGGCATGGGCCGCGAGGAAGGTCGCCGGCGAGGCGACCAAGGCGGGCGGGGAATCAAAGATTATCAGGCGCTTCGGGTTCGCTTCCGAGAGTCTTTCGAGGACCTCGCGGGTGCGCTCCGAGGCGAGCAATTCGGTGACGTTGTCCGCCTGCCGCCCCGTCGGGAGGACCGACAGGCCCTTGAGGTCGGTGCGAACGACGAGGCTCTCCGGATCGACGGCAGGGTCGGCGATCGCGTCGACCAGGCCCGGTCCGTCCTCGAGGCCGAGGATCGAGAGGATCTCGGGCTTGGGGAAATCGGCGTCGACCAGCAGCACCTCGGTATCCTTCTCGCCGGCGAGCGACAAAGCGAGATTGAGGGCGCAGAAGGTCTTGCCCTCGTCCGGCTGGGCCGAGCAGAGCAGGATGACCCGGCGCTTCTCCGGCGGAAGCTCGGTCGCGGCGTTGGCGGTCAGCAGCAGCTGCCGCTTGACGATGCGGAACTCCTCGGCGAGCGGTCCGACCGGCGCGTCGGGCTCGATCAAGGCCGCAGCGCGCAGCCGCGCCCGGTCGACCGCGCCGGTCCGGCCCGGCCCGGACGGCGGCGCCTTCGGCTTCGGCTTCGGCTGCGGGACAACGACTGCCGGTTCCGGAGCGGGCTCCGGTTGAACCCGGGAGATTTCCGGCAGTTTTTCGGGCTTGCGCTCCGGCTCGGGCGCCGGAACCGGAAGCGGCCGCGCCGCTGGAACGCCGAAGCCGTAAAGCTCCGCCGCCCGCTCGAGCAGCGATCCGGTGGCGCGCAAGGGGCTGTGCTGGTTCAAGTTACGCCCCTCCCACCTGGCTGCGCTGCCAGAATTCGACCGCCATCAAGATGACGTAGCTGGCGGCCAGGGCGCCGACGCCGCCGGCCAGCCAGGCAAGCTTCTGGCGCGCCTCGGCCCGCCGCGCCTCGGTCCACACCAGTCCGATCGTGCCGAGCACGGGCAGGCCCGTCGCGGTGGTGAGCTTGGCCTGGGTCGGGAAGGTGGTCTGGAGCCGGCCCGCGACGAACGCAGCGCCGGCGCCGGCGGCGAGGGCCACGAACAGGATCGCGGTCAGCAGCAGCGGCCGGTTGGGCGAGATCGGCACCGTCGGGCGGCTCGGCGGATCGACCACCCGGACCCTGACCGTGTCGGTCTTCGACTGGACGTCGCTCCTCAGGCGCAGCTGCTCGCGATCCTCCAGCAACTTGTCGTACTGGCGCTTCAGGACGTCGTAATCGCGGTTCATCTTCGCCTGCTCGGCGGCGACTCCGGGCTCGGAGGCCTGCTTGGCGGTGAGCTGCGCCGTCTCCGCCTGGAGCTGGGCCTTGCGCGACGAGGCGGCCTGCACCTGGCCCTCCTTCTCCGCGACCATCGCCCGGAGCGACACGTAGGAGGGATTGGGCATGCCCCCGGCGCCCGGCCCCTCGCGCGCCGCCAGCGGCCGGAGCCGCTCGATCTGGGCGCGGGTGGCGACGACGTCGGGATGGCTGTCGGTCCAGCCGCGCGCGGCATAGCCGGCGAGCTGGCTTTCCAGCGCCTGGATCTGGCCGCTCGCCGACCCGGTGGCACCGGTCCCCGGAAGCGTCGCCGGCGTGCTTCCGAGCTGGCCGCGGAGGGCGGCGAGCGAGCTCTGCGCCTCGACCAGCTGCTGATCGAGGCCCACCATCTCTGAGCGGTTCGCCGCCAGGCGCTGCTCGATCGAGCCCTCGCCCGGCAGCAGGCCGAGATATTGCTGCTCGAACTCGACGCGCTTCTGCTCGGCAGCCTGGAGGTCGACCTCGCGCCGCTTCAGCTCCTCGTCGAGGAAGGCGAGGCTCTGGGTCGCTTCCTGCTGGTCGCTGCCGAGGCTGCCGGCGACGAACAGGTCGAGCAGCTTGCCGACCACATCCGAAGCGAGCTTCGCGTTCTGGGCGTTCGAGAAGCCGCGCACGTTGGCCGTGGCGCTGATCTCGAACATGCTATCCTGCTGCTGGGTGACGTTGATCGTCTCCCTCAGCATCTGCACCTGCTCGGCGAGATCGCGGTCGCTGGCGACGAGGCTCGCAAGCTCGGTCTGGCGGACGACCTGCTGGAGGTTGCCGGTCGAGGTCAGGGTCTGGCGGATCCGGACGAGGTCGCCCTGGCGGTCCTGCGGCGTGATTCCGACCTGGGTCGGAAGCAGCGACTGGGGCTGGACGAAGACGTGCGCGACCGATTCGTAGCGGTTGGGAATCAGCGCGACGACCAGCCAGCCGACGAGGCACAGGCCCCAGGCGACGGCGAGCGCCAGCCAGCGGCGCTTCCACACCTGGTGGAGCGCGATCCTCAGCTGCTCGTAGAGACCGTCCATCGCGGGCGTTACGTCCTTTTCTCGAGGGGCCGAGCCGAGCGGCTCAGAACATGCTCTCCGGGATGATGATCACGTCGCCGGGCTCGAGGCGGACGTTGGCGCTGGTGTCGCCCTTCTTGAGCAGCCGGGCGATCTTGAGGTCATATTCCTTCTGGGCTCCGGTCTCCCGGTCGTGCCGGATCAGCCGCGCCCGGTCGCCCGCCGCATATTGCGACAGGCCGCCCACCTCGATCATCGCGTCGAGCAGGGTCATGTTGGCGCGGTAGGGAAGCGAGGCCGGCTTCTCGGTGGCGCCGACGATCCGGACCTGCTGGGCGAAGGTGCCCTGGAAGCTGTCGACCATCACCGAGACGCGCGGGTCGTCGATATATTTGACCAGCGCCGAGCGGATGTCGTCGGCGAGCTGGGCGGGCGTCTTGCCGGCCGCCTGCAAGTCGCTGATCAGCGGCGTCGTGATCATGCCGTCCGGGCGGACCTGGACCTTGCCGCCCAGTTCCTGGTTTCGCCAGACGAAGACATTGAGCTGGTCGAGCGGGCCGATGACGTATTTCTCGGAGCTGACGTCATCGCTGCTGACGAACGAGGCGGGCGGGAGCACGTTGCCGCTGGATCGGGCGGACGCGCAGCCGCTGAGCGCGGCGGCGCTGACGCCGAGAGCGAGGGCGAATTTGCTATCCTTGAAAGCGCGCATGGGTCGTTCCTCTTGATC
The DNA here is from genome assembly GCA_034668685.1 of Sphingomonadales bacterium. Lineage (GTDB taxonomy): Bacteria > Pseudomonadota > Alphaproteobacteria > Sphingomonadales > Sphingomonadaceae > Allosphingosinicella. The sequence goes on from JAXDPA010000016.1 coordinate 15,666, forward strand.
GCCGGCCGATCCACGCCCCACCCCGTCGGGCTTGAGGGGCGCGGATGCGGCTCCTGTCATGGCTTCAAGAGGTAAAATTAGCGTTAGGAACAACGGCCTCTCTGGGGCGGTCCCGATGCGGGACGGCGTGGACGGAGAGGTAAACGGCGGTCCGCGGACCCCGCAGGCCCCGAGTCGTCCCGGCGAAAGCCGGGACCCACGAACACCAAGTTCGGGATTTCGCCGATGCCGTGTTCATGGGTTCCGGCCTGCGCCGGAATGACTATCTTTCCGATTTGACGGCGCCGACGAGGATCTCGCGCGCCGGCGGATGGCCCAGAAAGGCCTGCGGGCTGGCCGAGAGGCCGTAGGCTCCGGCGAGGAACACCGCAATGACGTCTCCGACGTCGGCGCGGGGCAGAATGACGTCGTCGGCCAGGCGGTCGAGCGGGGTGCACAGGCAACCGACGACGCTCGCTTCCTCCTCCGGCGCGGCGCCGAAGCGGGTGGCGACCGCCACGGGGAAGTTGCGGCGCACCACCTGGCCGAAATTGCCCGACGCGGCGAGCTGGTGGTGCATTCCGCCGTCAGTGACGAGGAAGGTCTTGCCATGACTCACCTTCCGGTCGACCACCCGGGTCAGGTAAACGCCCGCCTCGCCGACCAGCCAGCGTCCGAGCTCGATGGCGAAGCGGCTGTCGGCAAGCTCCAGCGGCCTCTCGGCGAGAGCGGCGCCGATCGGGGCGATGTCGAGCGAGCCTTCGCCGTGGAAATAGGCAATCCCGAAGCCGCCGCCGAGATTGACCAGAGGCGGAGTCGCGCCGGCCTCCCCGGCGATGCGCGCGGCGAGCGACAGGGTCTGCCGCTGCGCCTCGATCAGCGCCCCGGCGTCCAGCGCCTGCGATCCGGCGAAGACGTGGAGACCGCGCCAGTCCGCGCCCTCGGCAACCAGCCGCCGCACCAGGGCCGGGACGCGCTCGGCATCGACTCCGAACGGCTTCGCGCCGCCGCCCATGCGCATGCCCGAGCCGCGCAGCTCGAAATCCGGGTTCACCCGCACCGCCAGCCGCGGCCTGATGCCGAGCCGCCGGCCGACGGCCAGCGCCCGATCGGCTTCGCCTTCGGATTCCAGGTTCACCGTAACGCCTGCCAGGAGGGCGGCTTCCAGCTCCTCGTCGCGCTTGCCCGGCCCCGCGAAGGAGATGCGCGCGGCCTTCATCCCGCAGTCCAGGGCCAGCGCCATTTCGCCCTGCGAGGCCACGTCAAGGCCGTCCACCAAGCTGACGACATCTTTGAGAAGCTCACGGTAAGGGTTTGCTTTGACGGCGTAATGCAGGTCGATCTCCGGGAAATGACGACGGAACCAGGCGATCCGCTCACGCACTCGGCCGGCGTCGTAGACGAACAGCGGCGTGCCGCCCGCTTCCTCAACCAGGGCATCGGCCGGACGGCCGCCGATCGTCAGCACGCCGTCCCGGGCCTCGAAGCCGGGCGGGATCGGGCCCATCGGCTTGCTCATGCCATCAGCTCCTGCTTGAGCGCCTCGCGGTCGAGCTTGCCGTTGGGCCCGCGCGGCAGCGCCTCCCGCCAGAAGATGGTCGAAGGCTGCATGAAATTGGGAAGCTCGCGCCTCAGCCAGGCGCGCAGGCCTTCCTCTCCTTCCCGGTCGCCGCGGACGACGAGGGCGATCGCCTCGCCGAGGCGCGGATCGGGATAGCCGAGCGCGACGGCTTCGACGACAGCGCCGCTCGCCACCGCGGCCTCCTCGACGTCGGTCGGGCTGACCCGGTTGCCGCTGGTCTTGATCATCGTGTCGTCGCGGCCGACGAAATAGAACAGGCCGTCCGCGTCCTGCCGAACCCGGTCGCCGGACCAGACGGCGGGTCCGCCGTAGCGGGACGAGGGCGGGGCCGGACGGAAGCGCCCGGCCGTCCGCTCCGGATCGTTCCAATAGCCCTTCGCGACCAGCGGCCCGGCATGGACCAGCTCCCCTTCCTCGCCCGGCGCGCAGAGCGTGCCGTCCGCCCGTGACGTCATGACTTCGGCGAAAGGTATCGCCGTCCCCATCGAATCCGGATGCGATTCGAGCAAGGCGGGATCGAGCGAGGTCGACCGAAAGGCTTCGGTGAGCCCGTACATCAGGTGAATCTGGGCGCCCGGGAACAGCTCGCGCATCCGCCGCACGATCGAGGCCGGCAGATGCCCGCCCGAATTGGTCAGCCGCCGCAGGGAATAAGCGGCACGGGGCGGCCAGGCCGCCTCGATCAGTTGCACCCACAGCGGCGGCACTCCGGCGAGCGTCGTGATGCCGTGCGCCTCCACCGCCCGAACGACGTCGCGAGCGGCGAGATATTCGATCGGGATGGCGCAGGCGCCGGCGGCCCAGGTCGAGAGCAATTGGCTCTGGCCGTAGTCGAAGCTCAGCGGAAGCACGCCGAGCACCCGGTCGGCGGAGTCCAGCCGCAGATAATGAGCGACGCTCGCCGCGCCGAGCCAGAGGTTGGCATGGCTCAGCATCACGCCTTTGGGCCGGCCTGTGGATCCCGACGTGTAGAGCAAGGCGGCGAGCGCGTCCGGAAGCGCCTCCGAAGGCGGCAGCCGCTTCTCTCCTTCCAGCATGGCCGCCCCTTCCCGCTCGGCCACGGCGGGACAGGCGAGCTCGCCGGACTCGAAGGTCGCGAGCCGGGCCTCCCCCGAGACGAGCAGCGAGGCGCCGCTGTCGCCGAGGATGTGCGCGGCCTGCCTGTGCTTGAGCACCGGGTTGATCGGCACGTGGACGAGACCGGCCCGGGCGCAGGCCAGCGGCAGCAAAGCCGTCATCCGCGACTTGGGGAGCCAGCTCGCCACCCGCGCGCCCGGTTCCAGCCCGCCGGCCTTCAGCGCCGCCGCCAATGCCCCCACCCCGCGCTCCAGGCCGGCATAATCGACCAGCCCCTCGCGGGTAAGCAGGGCCGGCGCGTCGGGAGCCCCGCACAGCGCCAGGCGGTCGAGCGGTTGAGGAATGGGATCCGGCTCGGGCACGCCGGCTTCCTGCCGGAAGCGGAAGCCGAGGGGAAGCCGCCCTTGTTACGGGGCCGGCGAGCGTCTAGGGGCGCGGGCCGATGAGTGCGGAGGGAGCGAAGAGGGCGGTCGCCGCGAGCGACTCGGAGGTGGAGGCGACCCTCCGCGCGGTCCTCATCGACGTGCTCGGTCTCGATCCGGTGCGAGTCGCCGGCTTCGACGAGGCCACGCCTCTGTTCGGCGCCCTTCCGGAATTCGATTCGATCGCCGTCGCCGCCTTGCTGACCGCGCTCGAGGAAAGACTCGGAATCGTCATCGAGGACGACGAGGTCGACGCCGACATGATGGAGACGTTCGGCGCCCTCTTCGCCTTCGCGAAGGTGAAAGCGCTGAGGTGAGATATCCTCCCCTGCCTTTGCTGGGGAGGATATTCAGGCCGCCGCGCTCGCCTCGAACTCGGCCTCGGCGAGGAAGCGTTCGGCGTCGAGGGCGGCCATGCAGCCGGTGCCGGCGGCGGTCACCGCCTGCCGGTAGACCTTGTCCATGACGTCGCCGCAGGCGAAGACCCCGGGGACATTGGTGTTGGTCGTCCCGGTCTCGACCTCGATATAGCCGTCCTGGTCGAGCTTCAGCTTGCCCTTGAACAATTCGGTCGCCGGCGAATGGCCGATGGCGACGAAGCCGCCCTCCGCCTCGACCCGGCTGATCTCGCCCGTGCGGGTGTCGCGAAGGTCGATGCCGACCAGCCCTTCCGGCTCGCCGGCGGCGACGAAGCGGTCGACCACCTTGTTCCACAGCACCTTGATGTTCGGATGGGCGAACAGGCGGTCCTGGAGGATCTTCTCGGCGCGCAGGCTGTCGCGGCGGTGGATCAGGGTGACGTCGTGGCTGTGGTTGGTCATGTAGAGGGCTTCCTCGACCGCGGTGTTGCCGCCGCCGATCACCGCCACCTTCCTGCCGCGGTAGAAGAAGCCGTCGCAGGTCGCGCAGGCGGAGACGCCCTTGCCCTTCAGATGCTCCTCGGACGGGATGTTCAGCCACTTCGCCTGGGCGCCGGTGGCGATGACGAGGACGTCGCCGGTGTAGATGGTGCCGCCGTCGCCGACGAGCCGGAACGGCCGGCGCGAGAGGTCGGCCTCGACGATATGGTCCCACATCATCTGGGCGCCGACATGCTCGGCCTGGCCCTGCATCTGCTCCATCAGCCACGGCCCCTGGATGACGTCGCGGAAGCCGGGATAATTCTCGACGTCGGTCGTTGTGGTGAGCTGCCCGCCCGGCTGGATGCCCTGGACGACGATCGGCGCCATCCCCGCGCGGGCGCCGTAGATCGCCGCGGAAAGGCCGGCGGGCCCCGAGCCGAGGATGAGCATTCGGGTGGAATGGGTGGCGACCATCGAAAACTCTCTGGAACGGCGCTTGAGGAGAGGTCCGAGATAGGGGCTGCACCCCGCCCGGCGCAACCCATTTGCCGCCCGCGAGCCGCTCGGCTAGAGACCCGCCGCCAGGGTCTCCGCATGAAGAGGTGAGCCATGCCCCACGACAATCCGCTCGGTCTCGACGGCTTCGAGTTCGTCGAGTTCACCGGCCCCGATCCGGAGGCGCTCGCCGGCCTGTTCACCGCCATGGGCTTCGCCCATCTCGGCAACCACAAGTCGAAGAACGTCCGCCATTACGGCCAGGGCGACATCAACTTCATCCTCAACATGGAGCCGTCGGGCCAGGCCGCCGACTTCCGCCAGGCGCACGGCCCGTCCGCCAACGGCATGGCCTTCCGTGTCAGGGACGCCAGGAAAGCCTTTGAAATGGCGGTGGAAAGGGGTGCCACCCCGGTCGAGACGCCGCGCGGGCCCGGCGAGCTCGAAATCCCGGCGATCGAAGGGATAGGCGGCTCCTACCTGTATCTCGTCGACCGCTACGGGGCCGAGCAGATCTACGACGTCGATTTCGAGCCGGTGCCGGGGTCGGATCGCGAGACTCGCTCGGTGGGCCTCCACACGCTCGACCACCTCACCCACAACGTCAATCGCGGCCGGATGGACCATTGGGCGAAATTCTACGAGCGGCTCTTCAATTTCCGGGAAATCCGCTATTTCGACATCGAGGGGCAGCAGACCGCCCTGGTGTCGCGAGCGATGACCGCGCCGGACGACAAGATCCGCATCCCGCTGAACGAGAGCCAGGACGAGCACAGTCAGATCGAGGAGTTTCTACGCGAATATAAAGGTGAGGGAATCCAGCATCTTGCCATGGCAACCGATGACATATTCTCAACCGTCGACGCGCTCCGCGCCAACGGCATCCGCTTCCAGGACAGCCCGGACACCTATTTCGACATGATCGACGAGCGCCTGCCGGGCCACGGCCACGACGTCGCGGAGATGAGGAAGCGCAAAATCCTGATCGACGGCTCGCCCGAGACCGGGGAGGGCCTGCTCCTCCAGATCTTCACCGAGAACATGATCGGGCCGATCTTCTTCGAGATCATCCAGCGCAAGGGCAATCAGGGCTTCGGCGAGGGCAATTTCAAGGCGCTGTTCGAGTCGATCGAGCTCGACCAGATCCGCCGCGGGGTGCTGCCCGCGAAAGCGGACGCCTAGCCGGCGACGAGCCGCTGCAGCTTCAGCGCGTCCGCGATGGCGGCCGACGACGCGGTATTGTCGAAAATGCACCAGACGGGCGCGGCCGAAGCCCGTGTCCCGAGGCTTTGGGCATAGGCTTCGAGACGGCCGTCGTCATAGCTCGAACGGTAGACGACCGGCGAGCCGTGCAGGCGGAAGTAAGCGAGCCCGCGCCAGCCGCCGGGCTCCTCCGCCCCCTCCGCTTTCGCGGGGTCCGCGGCTACCCGGGCGACCTCGCGTTCGGTCAGCAGGCATTCCGCCTCCGATGTGATACCAGCTCGGGTGGCGCGGCTCGCAGGCGACGGCGCCGGTCCAATGGCCGCGCAGGAGATCGAAGAAGCGTCCGGCGACTTCCCGATCGAAGGCGAGACTCGGCGGCAGCTGGACGAGCACGACGCCGAGCCTGTCGCCGAGCCTCCGCATCTCCGCGATCGAGGCGGCCAGCGGCTCGGCGCAGTCGATCAGCTTGCGGCGGTGGGTGACCTCCTTCGAGAGCTTGGCCGAGAACAGGAAATCATCCGGAACCGAGCGAGCCCATCGGTCCCAGGTTTCCGACCGGTGCGAGCGATGGAAGGACGAGTTGATCTCGGCGCAGTCGAAGCGGCCGGCGTAGCGCTCGAGGCTGCCGCCCTCCGCGGGAAAGGCGTCGGCCTGCCGGCGGGGCAGCGACCAGCCGGCGGTGCCGATGCGGACGGGCGAAGGCGGGGTCATGCCGGGCCAACGCCGCCGCCCCGCCGTTTCTCCCTAGTCCGCGCGATAGCCCTGGCTGGGCGAGTGCAGCGTGCGACTCGGCGTGCGCGCCAGATGATCGCGCAAATTGGCGGCGAGGCCGATCAGGATCTGCTGCGTGTCCGCCGGAAGCGAAAGGAAGGAAGAAAGCAGATCGCTCGCCCCTTCGCTCAGCCACTCCCCTTCGGCGCGCTGGCCGGTGAGCACGTAGACGACGTCGACCTTCGCGGCGGCCAGGCGGGCGAGATAATCGGCGCGCAGCTCCCGCCGGTCGTTTTCGTAGAGGCTCTGTTTCGGAACATCGGTGCCGACGAGCGCGGCGAATTCGGCCTGCTTCAGGCCGAGCCGCTTCCTTTCTTCCGCCAGACGCGAACCGAAACCCATCGCTTGTGAAAATTCCCCCTTGACTATTCCGTGCAAATCGATGATTTCACTACGAAAACCGCTGTCTCATATTCGCTACCCTGCATTCCGGCGTAACGCCGGAAATGCAAGTCCTGTCGCCACAGCAATATCGGCCACGGCCCCCGCGCGCGGTCCCGGTGCCGCGCTCCCGAGCCAAGCACGGCGGCGGCAGCGCATGGCTAGCCGCGTCCCGGTTGAGCGTCCACCCCGCCCTGCCGCCATTGGCATTCACGAGGAGCGACGTGCATAGAGGCGGGCCATGGGCGCGCTCCTCACCCTGTTCCGCCTGATGTCCGGCCGGCGGCGGCGTCAGTTCCTGGTCACGCTCGCGCTGATGCTGCTCGGTGCGGTCGCCGAGCTCGGCACGATCGGCGCCGCACTCCCCTTCCTGTCCTTGCTGAGCGGCGAACCCGCCGCCGGCCGCTTCGCGCGCTGGATCTCCTGGCTGCCGGTGCGGCCGGAGGGGGTCTTGGGCTTCGCTCTCGTCCTGATGGCGGCCGCCGTCGCCGCGGCGGCGGTGCGCCTGATGCTCGTCTGGACGACCCAGCGCCTCGTGATGGGCATCGGCCACGACGTCGCCACCGCGATCTTCTCGCGGATGCTGCGCCAGCCTTATGCCGAGTTCGTCCGGCGCAACAGCAGCGAAGTGCTGGGTTCCCTGGAGAAGGTGCGGGACATCGTCGGGAGCATGCTGCAGCCGGCGATGCAGGGCCTGATCGCCGTCGTCCTTGCGGCGGCGATCGCGGCCCTGCTCTTCGTCATCGCCCCGTTTGCCACGATTGCCGCGGCGGGCACGGTCGCGGCCGCCTATGTCGCGATCAGCGTCGCGGGCCGCCGCCGGCTGCGCCGCAACTCCCGGATCCTGGCCGAAGCGGCGACGGCCCGCACCAAGATCGTCCAGGAGGGGCTCGGCGGCATAAGAGACATCATGCTCGACCGTTCGCAGCCCATTTTCGAAGCCAAGTTCCGCGAGATAGACGGCCGCTTCCGCCGTGCCCTGGCTTCCAACGTCTTCATCTCGAGCGCACCGCGATTCCTGGTCGAATCGGCCGGCATCGTCGCCCTTGCCCTGATCGCGGTGGCGATGAGCGTCGAGCCCGGCGGGCTGGTCCGCGCCATTCCGGTGCTGGGGGCGCTGGCGTTCGGCGCGCAGCGCCTGCTGCCGCTCATCCAGCAAGCCTATAATGGCTGGAGCCTCGGCCTCGGCAACCAGCAGGCGCTGGAGGACGTCGCCGGTCTGCTAAGCTCGGCGCCGAGCGAAGGCGACCAAGCGACCGAACCGCAACCCTTGCCGTTCCGGCGCAAGATGGAATTCGAGCGAGTCGGCTTCTCCTACGACGGCGCCGCCTTCACGCTGCGGGACGTCGACGTCTCCATCGCGCGCGGCGAGCGGGTCGGAATCGTCGGCACGACCGGCAGCGGCAAGAGCACATTCCTCGACCTTCTCATGGGGCTGCTCGCGCCCGACAGCGGCGCGATCTTGATCGACGGGACGCCGCTGGGGCCGGCGACTCGCGCCGCATGGCAGGGGCAGATCGCCCACGTACCCCAAAGCATCTACCTCGCCGACGACTCGATCGCCGCCAACATCGCCTTCGGAATCCCGCCCGATCGAATCGACCATGCGCGCGTCGAAGCGGCGGCCGAGGCCGCCAGGCTCGGCCCCTTCCTCGCCGAGCTTCCCGAAAGGCTGGCGACCCGGGTCGGAGAGCGCGGCATCCGGCTGTCGGGCGGCCAGCGGCAGCGGATCGGCCTGGCGCGCGCGCTCTACAAAGGAGCGGAGGTGCTGATCCTCGACGAAGCGACCAGCGCCCTCGACGACCGCACCGAGGCCGAGGTGATGGAGTCGCTGATGGGGCTCGGCCGGACGATCACCCTGATCATGGTCGCCCACCGCCGATCGACGCTTGCGGGCTGCGACCGCATCCTCAGCATAGAAGGCGGTCAGGTGAAGGCGCTGGCGCCCGAAGAAGCGATGCGGCCGCGCGGCGCCGCCGGTGGTAGCGGAGGAGGGACTTGAACCCCCGACACGCGGATTATGATTCCGCTGCTCTAACCAGCTGAGCTACTCCGCCCCATCGGGCCGGCCCGCATCGCGGCGGCGGGCGTCGCGGGCCTATAGCAGGGCGGCCCGGAGGGTCAACCGGAGCGGCCCGGCCCCATGTCAGCGCGAGCCCCGCCGCCCTACGCCGCTGGAACCCTGCCCGCCGACTGTCGTTGGCGGGACGATGGAGAGCTAGGATGGAACTTCTGACCCCCCTTGAGACGCTGTGCCGGATCATCATCCGGGCGCGCGAGAACGAGGCCCAGGTGCCGGCCGACGACCCGGACGAGGACGCCGACAGCGAAGACGATTTCGAAGACGAGGAAGGCGGCGCCGTCGCCCTCTCCGCGCTCGAGGACGAGCTCAACACCGGCGTGGAGGAGGAGCTGCGCGCCATCCTCGACGACCTCGCCGACGACCAGCTCGCCGAGACCCTCGCCCTGGCCTGGGTGGGACGCGGCACCTACGACGTCAGCGAATGGGATGACGCCAGCGCCGAAGCCAATGACGTCGATCCGGAAAGCGCGATCGACGAGCTGATGGACATGCCGCTGCTCGCCTCGCACCTCGAGGCCGGTCTGGCGGCGTTCGACTACAGCTGCGACGGCGTAGGCCAGCTCGATTAGCCGCCCCGGAAGCTCCAGCTCTTCACCCGCTCCCAGGGACCGTCTCTATAGCGCCACAGCGCCAGCCCCTTGATGTGAAGAGGCCGCCGCCGCAAGACTGCCGCCAAATGCTGCTGCAGGCGTCGCGCCGCCTTCGGCTCGACCTTGTTCTGGACGGTGATATGCGGCGTCCAAGGTCCCTGGTCCTGCGCCGTGAGCAGGCCCTTGAGCGCGGCGGCGAGGTCGCAGCGCAAATCCTCAAGGCCCTCGCTCCTCACACGCAGCGCCGTCCCTTCCCCGAGGTTCAGGACTCCTTCGATCTCCGCCGGGGGCGGCGCCGCCGACGCGCAGGCGGCGAGGCGCCGGAGCACCTCGCTTTCGGCGCTCGGCGGCAGCTGACGGAACAAGGTGAGGTGGGCGGGCACGCGGTTGCGCTCGGCAGGATAATGGGCGCGGCGCAATTCCTGGAGCCAGCCATTGTCGCCGTCGCCGAAGGTGGCGGTGACGATCAGCGGCGCGGTGGAAGGGCTCATGTCGGAAGGTGCCGGCGGCTAGCATGGCGACGCGGCCGCGCGCAACCGCGACAAAGCCCGAAGCCCCCGCTATAGGGCGCCCAATTCAGGAGAAACGAGGAGTTCGGAAATGCGCGTCGGCGTGCCGAAGGAGATCAAGGTCCACGAATATCGCGTCGGTCTGACCCCCGGGTCGGTCGCGGAGCTGACCGGCGCCGGCCATGAGGTGATCGTCGAGACCAATGCCGGCCGCGGCATCGATTTCTCGGACCAGGATTATGTCGACGCCGGGGCGCGCATCGCGCCGAACGCCGCCGCCGTGTTCGCCGAGGCCGAGATGATCGTGAAGGTCAAGGAGCCGCAGCCGTCCGAGATCGCCCTGCTCGAAGCCCGCCACACCCTGTTCACCTACCTCCACCTCGCCGCCGACAAGCCGCAGGCCGAGGGGCTGATGAAATCGGGCGCGACGTGCATCGCCTACGAGACGGTGACCGCCAACGACCGCTCGCTGCCGCTCCTCAAACCGATGAGCGAGGTGGCGGGCCGCATGTCGGTCCAGGTCGGCGCCCATTATCTCGAGAAGGAACAGGGCGGCCGCGGAGTCCTGCTCGGCGGCGTGCCCGGCGTGGCGCCGGCGCGGGTGGCGATCCTTGGCGGCGGAGTCGCCGGCGTCAACGCCGCCCAGATGGCGGTCGGGATGCGCGCCGACGTCACCATCTACGACATCTCCAACGCGCGGCTGGCCGAGCTCGACATGTTCTTCGGAAGCCAGATCAAGACCGCCTATGCGAGCCGCGCCGCCATCGCCAGCGCCGTCACCAAGGCCGAGCTGGTGATCGGCGCCGTCCTCGTCCCGGGCGCCGCGGCGCCGAAGCTGGTCACCCGCGACATGCTCAAGACGATGAAGCGCGGATCGGTGCTGGTCGACATCGCCATCGACCAGGGCGGCTGCTTCGAGACGTCGCGGGCGACGACGCACGACAATCCGGTCTACGAGGTGGACGGCGTCATCCATTATTGCGTCGCCAACATGCCCGGCGCGGTGGCGCGGACCTCCGCCTTCCTCACCGCATGCGCGATCGTCGCCTTCGAGGCGTAGGCGGTCTTGATCTGGCTGCCGAAGAACATGTCGAGCTCGGCCAGCCGGGCGTTGGAGATGTCGTAGATGGTGACGTCGGCGCGCATTCCGACCGCCATCTGAGCGGCGTTCACGCCGGAGA
>JAXDPA010000017.1:0-57701 GCA_034668685.1 Sphingomonadales bacterium
TCAGCCGGTCGAGCGTCTTCACCGGGCTGTCGGACTGGCAGTGGGCCGAGCGGAAGGTGGTGAAATCGTGCCGCCCGACCAGCTTTTGCGCCGCCGAGTCCATCGCGTCGGCGTCGAGCGGCGCCGAGACTCGCCAGGCGCGGCCGGCCTCCAGAGCCAGCGGGGCGCGGCGGTTGACGATCCGGTAGAGGTAGCGGCGGCCGATGCAGCTGAAGCGGGCGTGCCAGTCGTCCGCCACCGCCTCGGCCTTGAGGATGGCGACGGGGAGGGGCCTCAGCCTCGCGTTGAGGCCCTCGGCGAGTCGGAACGGCGTGATCGCCTTGGCAAGGTCGACATGGGTGGCCATCGCCAGCGCATGGACTCCGGCATCGGTCCGGCCGGCGGCGTGGAGAACCGCGCTCTCGCCGGTGATCGCCTCGACGGCTTCTTCGATCGCCTGCTGGACCGAGGGGCCGTGTGCCTGGCGCTGCCAGCCCATGAACGGCCGCCCGTCATATTCGACGATCAGCCGGAAGCGGGTCATTCGAGGCGGGTGCCGGGCGGGATCGGGAAGCCGCGCAGTAGCTCGGCCGGGCTCATCGGCGCACGGCCGGCACGCTGGACCGAGGTCGGCCGAAGCGCGCCCTCTCGGCAAGCGATGGTGAGTTGGCCGTCAAGCACGGTGCCGGGTTCGCCCGAGGCGTCGACCACGTCGGCGGAATGTATCTTTATTCGGTTGTCCGCATGAACGAACCAGGCGCCCGGATCCGGATTGAACGCCCGAATTTGGCGCTCCGCCTCTACCGCGCTGCCCCGGAAGTTCACCTTGGTCTCGCTCTTGTCCACCTTCCGGGCATAGGTCGCCCGAGCGTCGTCCTGCGGCCTCGCGCCGACTTGGTCGAGCTTGCGGAGCACCGAAAGCAGGAGGTTGGCGCCTTCCCGCGCGATGTCCGCGCCGAGCTCGCCGGCGGTCTTGCGGTCGACCATGACCGGCCACTTCGCCAACATCGGGCCGGTATCGAGCCCTTCCTCCATCCGCATGATGGTCACGCCGGTCGTCTCGTCCCCGGCCAGGATCGCCCTCTGTATCGGAGCCGCCCCGCGCCACCTCGGAAGCAGCGAGGCGTGAACATTCAGACACCCCCGCCGAGGGGATTCGAGCACCGGAAGGGGCAGAATCAGCCCATAAGCGGCAACTATCGCCACATCCAGATCGAGCGCCCGGAACGCCGCCTGCGCGTCGGGGTCCCTGAGGGAAACCGGAGTCCTCACCGCGACCCCCGCCGCCTCCGCGCGCGCCTGCACCGGCGACACCCGCTCCGCCTTGCCCCGCCCCGCCGGCCGGGCCGGCTGCGAGTAGACGGCGGCGACCTCCAGCCCCGGCTCGGCGAGGAGGATGTCGAGCGTCGGCACCGCGAAATCCGGCGTTCCCATGAAGGCGATGCGCATGGGAGGCGTGATTAGCGGTGCCGTGCCGCTTGGCAAGCACCGCCTCGCGCCCCTACCTAGCGGCGATGGCCTCCCCCGAGATCGACGCCCTGACCCAGGCCCTGGCCCGCCTGCCCGGCCTCGGCCCCCGCTCGGCGCGGCGGGCGGTGCTTCACCTGCTCAAGAAGCGCGAGGCGGCGCTGACGCCGCTGCTCAGGGCGCTCGAGCGGGTCAGCGAGAGCCTGTCGGTCTGCTCGACCTGCGGCAATGTCGACACCGTCGATCCCTGCACGATCTGCGCCGATCCGCGCCGCGACGACCGCCTGCTCTGCGTGGTCGAGGAGGTGTCGGACCTTTGGGCACTCGACCGCTCCCGGCTGTTTCCCGGCCGCTTCCACGTCCTCGGCGGCCGCCTCTCGGCGCTCGAGGGGGTGCGGCCGGAGGATCTCGGCATCGACAAGCTGGTCGGCCGCGTGTCGAAGGGCGGCATCGACGAGGTCGTGCTGGCGATGAATGCGACTCTGGAGGGTCAGACTACGGCGCATTATCTAGCCGAGCGGCTGGAGACTTATCCCGTCCGCCTCACCCAGCTCGCCCACGGCCTGCCGGTCGGCGGAGAGCTCGACTATCTCGACGAAGGCACCCTCGCCCAGGCGCTGAGGGCTCGGCGCCCGGTGGCGTAGAGGGGAAACGCGTCATGCCAGCGAAGGCTGGCATCCATGCGGACTCTCCGTCAGCCGCGAGGTGGAATCTCAGCATGGACCCCAGCTTTTCGCTGGGGAGACGAGGGGTTCCGGGAGCCGGCTTGAGCCTTGATTTCAGCCATTTCGGCCCCTATTTTTCCTCCATGGCGATCCTCCCCATCATCGAGACTCCGGACCCGTTCCTCAGGCGCAAATCCTCGCCGGTCGAGGAGATCACGCCCGACCTGCGCACGCTGATCGACGACATGTTCGAGACGATGTACGACGCGCCCGGAATCGGCCTCGCCGCGATCCAGGTCGGCGTGCCGAAGCGTATTCTCGTGATCGACCTGCAGGAGCCGGAGGAGGAGGGCGGCGAGCCGGTGCGCCGGCCGATGGTGTTCATCAATCCCGAGATCGTCACCGCTTCCGACCATCTCCAGAGCTACAATGAAGGCTGCCTGTCGGTCCCCGAAATGTATGCCGAGGTCGAGCGGCCCGACCGCATCCGCGCCCGCTGGCTCGACGGCGACGGCCAGGCCCATGACGAAGAGCTCGACGGCCTGCTCGCGGTCTGCCTGCAGCACGAGATGGATCATCTCGAGGGGATCCTGTTCATCGACCATCTGTCCCGGCTGAAGCGCGACATGATCCTCAAGAAGCTCGCCAAGGCGAGGAAGGAACGCTCGGCCCTCGCGGCCTGACGCTCTTCCGCTCCGACTTTCCCGACCCTAAGAGGGGCCAATGCCGACCCTCACCCCCACCGCCGCGGCGTTGATCGCGCTGGTCTGCGGCGGCTGGCTCGCGGCCGCTTTGTGGGCGACGCTGCGCGGCCTGTCGCGCAGCCGCGCGGCGAGCGGGCGGATGGGGGAGGGGGTTCGCGCCGAGGCCTTGCTCGCCGCCGCCCCGGCGCTGCCTCTGCTGGTCTCGCGTGAAGGACGGCTCCAGGGGCCGGACCGCGCCGCCTTCGTTCTGGGCCTGAATAGCCTTCCGGACAGCCTTGCGGGGCTCGGCGTCGCCTTGGGCGAGGACGCCGTTGCCGCCCTCTCGGCGGCGGTCGCGACGGCGGCGGCCTCGGGCGGGGGGTTCACGCAGACCGTGCGGCCGGAGGGTGGTTCGCGGGTGCTGGAGCTGCGCGGCGGGCCCGCGCCGGCGCCGTGGCCGAGCGGTACGGTGCTGCTCTGGATCCTCGATTCGACCGAAAGCGCCGGCCGCCTCGCGGCCCTCGACGGCCGGGCCGGCCGGCTTTCGGCCGCGCTCGACGCGCTTTCCGGGCTGATCGAAGCCGCGCCTTTCCCGATGTGGCACCGGGGCCCGGACCTCGCGCTCGCCATGGTCAACAGCGCCTATGTCGAGGCGGTGGAGGGCGAGGATGCGGCGAGCGTCGTCGCGGCCGGAATCGAGCTGATCGACACGCCCGATGGAGCGATCGCGCAGGCGGCGGCGGCGCGGGAAAGCGGCGCCGCCCACGTCCGCACCCTTCCGGCGACGATCGCCGGCGAACGGCGGACCATGCAGGTCGTCGAGGTGCCGCTCGGCGAAGCAGGCGTGGCGGGCTATGCGCTGGACGTCGAGGACCGTGAGCAGGCGCGGGCCGACCTCGCCCGATTCGTGCGCGCCCAGCGCGACATGCTCGATCGGCTTTCCGCCGGAGTCGCGCAGTTCGGCCGCGACCGCGCGCTGATCTTCTTCAACCAGCCCTTCGCCCGGCTCTTCTCGCTGAAGGCGGACTTCCTCGCCGACCGGCCCGAATTCAACCGCCTGCTCGATGCCATGCGCGAGGCGGGGCATCTGCCCGAAGTCCGCGACTATCCCGACTGGAAGAAGGAGCATGGCCGCTGGTTCACCGGCGGGCTCGCGGCCGAGGAGGAAGACTGGCTGCTTCCGGGGGGCCAGCATCTGCGCGTCGTCGCGCAGCCGTTGCCCGACGGCGGCCTGTTGCTCATCTTCGAGGACCGCACCGAGCAGCTCCGCCTCGCCTCGGCGCGCGACACGCTGCTTCGCGTGCGCACCGCCACCTTCGACAACCTCTTCGAGGCGATCGGAGTCTTCGCTTCGGACGGCCGGCTGCACCTCTGGAACAACCGCTTCCGCGAGCTGTGGGAGTTCGACGAGGCGAAGCTCGCCGATCACCCGCGCATCGACACGCTTTCGCCGATTATTGCCCGCAAGCTGAAGAATCCGCAGCATGCCGGCCTGGTCCGCGAGCTGGTGCGCAGCGCCACGGTCGAGCGCAAGCAGCGGGGCGGTCACGTCTCGTTCCTGGACGGCCGCGAGTTCGAGTTCGCGGCGGTTCCGCTGCCGGACGGCAATGCGCTCTTCACGATGCTCGACGTCACCGCCAGCCGTACGGTCGAGGCGGCGCTGCGGGAACGGACCTCAGCGCTGGAGGAAGCAGACCGCCTGAAGACGGCTTTCGTCGCGAACATGAGCTATGAGCTGAGGACCCCGCTCACCTCGATCGCCGGCTTCGCCGAGATGCTGGAGGGCGGCTATGGCGGCGAGCTGCCGCCGGCGGCTTCGGATTACGTCACGGCCATCCTCCAGTCGGTGGCTCGGCTCGGCACCCTGATCGACAACGTCCTCGACCTCACCCAGAGCGACAGCGGCAGCCTCGTCCTCGCCGACGAGAAGGTCGATTTGAAAGCGCTCTGCACGGAGGCGGCGGGGTCCTTCCGAGGCGCGGCAGAGGCGAAGGGGATCGCGCTGGCGCTCGAGGTTCAGCCGGGGGTCGGCGCCATCCTCGGCGACCGCCAGCGGCTCCGCCAGGCGCTCGACCACGTGCTGCGCAACGCCGTCGCCTATACCGAGAGCGGGGGCCGGATCCTCCTCCACGGCGCCGGCAACCGCAAGGAGGCCGAGATCATCGTCTCGGACAATGGCCGGGGTATCGCTCCGGCCGACCAGGCGCGGGCCTTCGACCGTTTCCACCGCACCGCCGAAGGCGGCGAGCTGGGCCTCGGCCTGCCGCTCGCCCGTCAGTTCGTCGAGGCGCACGGCGGTCGCGTCGAGATGGTCTCGGAGCCGGGCGAGGGAACGACCGTGACCTTTCGCCTGCCGAGGAAGAAGGGGTGAGGCTGGAGGGAGAAGCGGCGACGGAAGGGTTCGGTGCCCGGCTCGCCCTTTCGTTGCGGGTGGGCGACGTGGTGGCCCTTCACGGCGAGCTCGGCACGGGCAAGACCACGCTTGCGCGCGGCATCCTGCGCGGCCTCGGATTTTCCGGGGAAGTGGCCAGTCCGACTTTCCCGATCGTTATTCCCTACGATTTGCCGCGTTTTCGCGTTTGCCATGTCGATCTCTACCGGACGGAGAACGCGAACGAGATCGATGAGCTGGCGCTCGACGAGGCGCTGGAGGACGGGGCGCTGATCGTCGAGTGGCCGGAGCGTTTGGGAGGGCGGCTCTGGCCGGAGGCACTGCGGCTCACCTTGGCCCGTGAAGGGGAGGGCGCGCGCGCCTTGACAGCCGATGTGCCCGCCGCTTGGGGAGGGCGATGGCCGCCCCGATGATTCCGCCCGCCGCGGCGCCCGCATTCCTCTTGAAGCACGGCTGGGACGGGGCCGAGATCCGACCGCTGGCCGGGGATGCGAGCTTCCGCCGTTATTTCCGCGTGCATCGCGGCGGCGACACGGCGGTGCTGATGGACGCGCCGCCTGAGCATGAGGATCTGGGGCCGTTCCTGAGCGTGGCCGGTCACCTGCTCGACCGCGGCTTCGCGCCGCCCCGGCCGATCGCGGTCGACCGCGACAAGGGTCTGCTTTTGCTGGAGGATTTCGGCGACGAGAAGGTGACTCCTCTGCTCGCGCGGGAGCCGGCGCGCGAGCACGAGGTCTATGCGCGGGCCGTCGATATCCTCGCCCGGCTCGCCGGAACGCCGGCCCCCGCCGATCTTTCGCCCTATGACGACGAAGCGATGGCGCGCGAAGTCCTGCTGTTCACCGACTGGTACGGGCCGGCGCTCGGCCTCGAACTCGACGCCGGCTCGTTCCTCGCGGCGTGGCGGGAGGCGTGGGGCGATGTCCTGAGTGCGACAGAGGAGAAGCCGGTGATGGTCCTTCGCGACTATCATGCCGACAATCTGATGGTGCTGCCGGACGGCGATCTCGGTCTCCTCGACTTCCAGGACGCGCTCGCCGGACATCCCGCCTACGATCTCGTCTCCTTGCTCCAGGACGCGCGCCGCGACGTCTCGCCGGAGCTCGAGGCGGCGATGCTGGAGCGCTACATGGTCACCGCCGGAATCGAGGATCCGGCCGGGTTCCGCGCCGATTACGAAGTGCTCGGCGCCCAGCGCAACGTGAAGATCCTCGGCATCTTCACGCGCCTGTGGAAGCGCGACGGCAAGCCGGCCTACCCGGCGATGCACCCCCGGATATGGGGCTATGTCGAGCGCAACTTCCGGCATCCCGCCACGGCCCCGGTGAGGGAGTGGTTCGACACCCACGTGCCGCCCGAATATCGCGGCGATGCCTGCGTCAGGGCGATGCTGGGATGAGCCGCCAACGCCGCCCGCTGGCCCTCAGGCCCGAACCCGAGGCGGCGGTTCCGGAGACGGCGATGGTGCTCGCCGCCGGCCTCGGCAAGCGCATGCGGCCGCTCACCGCCACCCGGCCCAAGCCGCTCGTCGAAGTGGCCGGCAAGGCGCTGATCGACCATTGCTTCGACCGCCTGCGGGCGGCGGGAGTCAAGAAGGCGGTGGTCAACGTCCACTATCTCGCCGACCGGCTCGAGGCCCACCTCAGGAAACGCGTCCAGGGCATCGCCGTCGCGGTGTCCGACGAGCGGCCGCTGCTGCTCGAAACCGGCGGAGGCCTGGTCCACGCCCTTCCGCTGATCGATTCCGATCCGTTCCTGGTCGTCAATTCCGACAACCTCTGGGTGGACGGGCCGGTCGATTCGCTGCGCCTGCTCGCTTCGAACTGGGACGAGGCGCGGATGGACGCCTTGCTCCTCCTCGTCCCGCTCGCGCGGGCCAATTGCCACAAGGGCCAGGGCGATTTTCACATGGCCCCCGGCGGCGCGCTCCGCCGGCGCAGGAAAGGCGCCGTCGCGCCGTTCGTGTTCACCGGGATTCAGATCGTCTCGAAGCGGCTGTTCGAGGGGGATCTGCCGGAGGGCCCGTTCTCGACCAACCTCCTGTGGGACCGGGCGATCGAGAAAGGGCGGCTGTTCGGAGTGGTCCATCAGGGGCTCTGGTTCGACGTCGGCTCGCCGCCCAGCATCCGCCGCACCGAAGAATTGCTTGGGAGCGCCTGATCGGGGCGGCTAAGCTCGAGCCGGTGAGCGCCTCCAGTCCCTCCGTCTACACAATCCCGCCGCATCGCGGCTTCGCGGACGCGCTCGCCGCCGGGCTTATCGCCCGGCACGGACGCGGCGAGACGGAGCTTGCCCGGGGAATCATCCTGCTTCCCAACAATCGCGCGGCACGGGCGGTCTCGGACGCCTTCGTTCGCCGCTCGGGCGGCGGGCTGCTGCTGCCGCGGCTGGTGCCGATCGGCGATTCCGAGCTCGACGAAAGGATCGGCGGGGCGATCGAGCCGCTCGATTCGGAGCCGGTGCCGCCGGCGATCGACCCGATCGAGCGCCTGTTCCTCCTCGCCGGCCTTATCGAGCGGCACTTGCCGGGAACCGCCGGGCCCGAGGCGCTGCGCCTCGCCGAAGACCTGGCCCGAACGCTCGACCAGCTCATCGTCGAGGAAGTGGATCCGGCCAGCCTGCACGCCTTCGGAGCGGAAGCTCCGGATCTGTCCCTCCACTGGCAGGCCTCGCTAGACCGCCTCGCGGTCATTCTCGATCATTGGCCCCGGCTGCTCGCCGAACGCGGCCGCATCGATTCGGCCGAGCGGCGCAGGCGGCTGCTCGACTCGCTTGCTCGGCGGTGGCGCGCGCGGCCGCCGGGCGAGTTCGTCGTCGGCGCCGGGATCACCGACACCGCCCCCGCGGTGGCGCGCCTGCTGCGGACGGTGTCGCGCGTCCCGACCGGCGCGGTGGTGCTTCCAGGCCTCGACACCGCGATGCCGGAGGCGGAATGGCGCTCGCTCGGGCCACACGAACCCGATCCGGAAACCGGCTTCCGGGCGCGCTCGATCGAGACCCATCCGCAATTCCAGCTGAAGCTTCTGCTCGACCGGATGGGTGTGGCGCGCGGCGAGGTGGAAAGGTGGCGCTGGGGGGGCGGCGGCGGCGCCCCGGCGGCGCGGAGCCGGGCGATCGCCAACGCGATGCGGCCGGCCGCCTTCACCGCCGCCTGGCAGGCTTCGCCGCCGGCGGCGCGGCGGCTCACCGGCGTCCGCGCCCTGGAGCTCGCCGATCCCGCCGAGGAAGCCCAGGCGATCGCGATCGCGCTGCGCGAAGCGCTCGAGGTGCCGGGGCGGACGGCGGCGCTGGTGACACCCGACCGGTCGTTGGCGCGGCGCGTCTCGGCCCATCTCAAGCGGTGGGGGGTGGAAGCGGACGACAGCGCGGGACGGCCCCTCTCGGAGATGGCGCCGGGCACTTTCCTCCTCGCCCTCGCGACCGCCGCGGCGGAGCAGTTCGCGCCGGTGCCGCTGCTCGCCTTGCTCAAGCATCCGCTGGCGATGCGCGGCGAGCGTCGGCTCGCCTGGCTGGACGGAGCCCGGCAGCTCGATCTGGCGCTGCGGGGGCCGCGGCCGCCGGCCGGCCTCGGCGGCATTACCGCCCACCTCGCTTACCGCGAAGGCCGCGACCGCGACGTCCGCAAGACGGCGCTCGACTGGTGGCGGACGATCGCGCCGGGGCTCGAGCCGCTGGAGCGCGCGTTCCGCGAGCCCGATCCGCCTTTCGCCCGCCTGCTCGCCGCGCTGCGCGAGACCGCATCGGCGCTGAGCGGCGACCAGGCCTGGGCGGGAACGGCGGGGCGGGCTGCGGCGGAGCTGCTCGCTTCGGTCGAGACCGCGGCGACCGGGCGGGTGCCGCCCGCCTCGGCGGCGCCGATGCTCGAGCAATTGATGCGCTCAGTCGCGATTCGGCCGCCCTACGGCCAGCATCCGCGCCTGTTCATCTGGGGCCTGATCGAGGCGCGGCTGCAGCAAGCCGACCTCGTCATCCTCGGCGGCCTCAACGAAGGCGTCTGGCCGCAATTGCCGGCGCCCGACCCGTGGCTGGCGCCCCGATTGCGCCACGCCCTCGGGCTGCCCGGGCTTGAGCGCCGCATCGGGCTCGCCGCGCACGATTTCGCCGGCGGGCTCGGCGCGCCCAATGTCCTGATCACCCGCGCCCGCCGCGATTCGCGCGCTCCGGCGATCGCCTCGCGATTCTGGCTGAGGCTCGAGGCGATGACGGGCGGAATTTCGCGATCGCCGCTGCACCGCAAGTGGGCCGCCGCGATCGACCGGCCCGCCGCGCATTGCCCTGCCTCGCGGCCCGCGCCGTCGCCATTGCCGTCGCTTCGCCCGCGCCGAATCTCGGTCACCGAGGTCGATCGCCTTAAGGCCGATCCATTCGCTTTCTACGCCCGCAAGATGCTCGAGCTGCCCGCGCTCGACGCCGTTGACGCGGATCCCGGGCCGGCGTGGCGCGGCAGCGCGGTGCACCGGGTGCTCGAGGCCTGGATGAAGGAGGACGATTGCGATCCGGGGGCGCTGAGGCCGCGCGCCGAAGTCCTGCTCGCCGAGACGGCCGCCCACCCGCTGGTCCGTGCCTTGTGGCAGCCGCGGCTGCTCGAGGCGATCGACTGGATCGCCGAGCAGGTGGCGAAGAGCCGCGACCAAGGCCGGAGGCCCCTGCGCGCCGAGGCCAAGGGCAGGTGCCGGATCGGCGAGATCAGCCTCTACGGAGAGGCGGACCGGATCGACCGGCTCGCCGACGGCGGGCTCGCCATCGTCGACTACAAGACCGGCACTCCGCCCGGCCCGAAGGCGGTGGCGGAAGGCTATTCGATGCAGCTGGGCTTGCTGGGGTTGATCGCGGAACGCGGCGGCTTCGAGGGGATAGAGGGCGCGGCGGCCTGCTTCGAATATTGGTCGCTCGCCAAGAAAGCCGGAAAGCTCGGCTATGTGACCAGTCCGGTGGGCGGCCGGACCGGCTTCGATCCCGCCGACTTCACGGCGCGCGCCGAGCGCAACCTGATCGCCGCGGCCGAAGCCTGGCTGACAGGGAGCGCCCCGTTCACCGCCAAGCTCCACCCGGAATATGCGCCCTACGGAGAATATGACCAGCTGATGCGGCTCGACGAATGGTACGGCCGCGAAGGCTGAAGGTCAGGAGGCCGAGCTGAGCTCGCCGTGGACGTTCTCGAAGGTCTGGTTGACCGAACCGCCCAGGTTGCGGAAGGCGGTGATGGCGGCGACCGCGATCAGGCTGGCGACGAGCGCATATTCGATCGCCGTCGCGCCCTTGCGGTTGCGCAGGATGAGACGAAGCATTCGCATTGGCTGGCGCTCCTCTGCCAAGCCGCCCTCTTTCGCCTGAATCCTTTAGCGAAGGGTTAAAGGCGCGCCGGCCCCTCAGCTTCGTCGGTTGCGGTTCGCATAGAGCAAGGCGGCGACGATCGCGGCCGACCCGATGCCGATCGCGGCGCCGGCGACGAGATGCTTGGTCCGCCGCGACTCGCCGCCCTTGCGCGGCTCCTGGGCGGGTTCGTTGCCGTCCGCGGCGGCCGCGCCGACGGCGGCGTCCTTGGGATAAGAGGGTTCGCGGGCCATGGCTCGGTCGCTCCTTCGATAAACGAATGCGGGCCCCTCCTAATGCGCGGCGGACGCCGGAGCTAGGCGTCTCCGCGGCGTCTTCCCTCAAGAAAAAAGCCCCGGCCTGGGGGAGGCCGGGGCTCTGCGGGGTCAGCGGGGAGGGGGAGGGGGAGCCGACCGCCGCGTGGGGTATTCGCTCAACGATGTCCCCGCGGACCGGTTCCCGTTAAAAACGAGACGCCCCGAAATTTTTCGGAGCGTCTCGCCGACAGCTGCCCTTGAAGGCGACTATCTCCCATCCCCGTGGGCCTCATACACTTTTTTGCCCCGCTCGGGAAGGCTCGGCAAACCTACATCAAGCTGGCACTGATTGAAGTATATCTGGGGCTGGACAAGCAACGCGGGCCGGGGCCACTCTCATCGTTCCTGCCAGGGGTCGAGCCGAGTCGCACGGAGCAAATCAAGCCGGCGACGAAGACAACGCCCTTGATGGGGGGGAATTACAAAGACGTTCGTAGTGGGTGGGCCCCGTCGCCGCCGCTCGTGCACTTTCGCTGGTAGTTTCATCGGAAATGCTTGAGTCGACTGTGGCTGGTCCTCGGAAATCGAGGGGAGAGGCACGTGACAACCATCACCGGCGGCAATGGCAACGACACGATCACCGGCACCAGCGGCAACGACAATCTGATCGGCGGCGCGGGCGACGACACCTTGATCGGCGGCGGCGGCAACGATCTGCTGAACGGCGGTTCCGGCACCGACACGGCCGTTTTCTCCGGCTCGGTCCTCAACTACACTGTCACCCAGGACGGCAATAACGGCCAGTCCTGGTATGTCCACGACAATGTCGGGACCGACGGCACCGACCATCTGATCAGCATCCAGAAACTGCAGTTCGCCGACGCCCTGATCGACCTCACCCACAACAACGCGCCGATCGCGTTCGACGACAGCGCATCGACCAACGAGGATGTCGGCACCTATGTGAGCTCGACCAGCGTCCTCGCGAACGATTTCGACTGGGAGCATGACAGCCTCTCGGCCACGCCCGGCACCTTCAACGGCGCCTACGGCACGCTCGTGATGCACACCAACGGCACCTACACCTACACGCCCTACGCCTCGACCCAGTCGCTGGCCCAGGGCCAGGTGGTGCAGGACAGCTTCACCTACACCGTCTCCGACGGCAGCCTAAGCGACACCGGCACCCTCACAATCAGCATCACCGGCCTCAACGACGCGCCGGTCGCCCACGCGGACACCGCGTCCGGCACCGAGAACCAGGTGCTCACCATCAACGTCCTCGCCAACGACACCGACGTCGACAACGGCGCGGTTCTGACCCTCCTCTCCGCCGCGGCGCCGTCGGGCAAGGGCACGGCCAGCGTGGTCGGCAACCAGGTGCAGTTCGACCCGGGCACGGCGTTCGACCATCTCGCCGCCGGCGCGACCGAGACGGTCGTGCTGAGCTACACGATCACCGACGAGCATGGCGCGACGTCGAGCTCGACCGTCACCGTCACCGTCACCGGCACCAACGACGCGCCGGTCGCCCACGTCGACACGGCCACCACCGACGAGAACACGGCGATCAGCGTCGCCGTTCTCGCCAACGACACCGACGTCGACGACGGCGCGGTGCTGAGCCTCGTTTCCGCGACCGGTCCGGCGGGCAAGGGAACGGTCGGGATGTCCGGCAACAACGTGACGTTCAATCCGGGCAGCGATTTCGATCATCTCGCCGCCGGCGCGACCGAGAATGTCGTCGTCAATTATACGATGCAGGACGAGCATGGCGCGACGTCGGCCTCGACGCTCACCATAACCGTCACCGGCACCAACGACGCCCCGGTCGCCCATGCCGACACCGCCTCGACTACCGAGAATGCGGCGATCAGCATCGCCGTCCTCGCCAACGACACCGACGTCGACGACGGCGCGGCCCTGAGCCTCGTCTCGGCCACCGGGCCGTCCGGCAAGGGAACGGTCGGGATGTCCGGCAACAACGTCACCTTCAATCCGGGCACCGATTTCGACCATCTCGCCGCCGGCGCGACCGAGAATGTCGTGATCAACTACACGATGCAGGATGAGCATGGCGCCACGTCGAGCTCGACCCTGACCGTCACCGTCACCGGCACCAACGATGCGCCGGTCGCCCATGCCGACACGGCGACGACCGATGAGAATACCGCGATCAGCGTCGCGGTCCTCGCCAACGACACCGACGTCGACGACGGCGCCGTGCTGAGCCTCGTCTCGGCCTCCGGCCCGGCCGGCAAGGGCAGTGTCGGCATGTCCGGCAACAACGTCACCTTCAACCCGGGCACCGACTTCGACCATCTCGCCGCGGGCGCGACCGAGAATGTCGTGATCAACTACACGATGCAGGACGAGCATGGCGCGACCTCGTCGTCGACGCTCACCGTCACCGTCACCGGCACCAACGACGCGCCGGTCGCGCATGCCGATACGGCCACCACGAGCGAGAACGCGCCGATCACGATCGACGTGCTTGCCAACGACACCGACGTCGACGACGGCCATTCGCTGTCGCTGGTCTCGACCTCGGTCCCGGCGGGCCAGGGCAGCGTCTCGATCGTTTCCGGGCAGGTCGCCTTCAACCCCGGCGGCGACTTCGACCATCTTGCGGTCGGCGAATCGCAGGTCGTAACGATCAATTACACGATGCAGGACGAGCACGGCGCGACGTCGAGCTCGACCGTCAGCCTCACCGTTACGGGCACCAACGACGCGCCGACCATCGACACCGGCGCGACGACCGCCAGCGGCTCGGTCACCGAGCTTCCGGACGGCAGCCCGAACGAGAACAATTTCAACCACCAGTCGGACGGCTCGATCGCCTTCCACGACCTCGACACGTCCGATACCCACACCGCCACCGCGACTCCGCAGGGCGCCGGCTATTACGGCACCTTCACCCTCGATCCGGTCAACCAGGCCGGCGACACGGTCGCCTGGCACTTCAATGTCGACGATTCCGCGATCGACGGCCTCACCGCCGGGCAGGTCGTCACCCAGACCTATACGGTCCAGGTGTCGGACGGCCATGGCGGCACCGCCAGCCAGGACGTGACCATCACGATCACCGGCGCCGACGACCAGTCCGGCCCGCCCTGGTATATCGACAACAGCGCGGTCGGCAGCACCAACCAAGGCACCCAGGCCAACCCGTTCACCTCGATCGCGGCGTTCAACGCGGCGCAGGGCACGGTCGGCGGCCCGCAGGACGGCGAGACCGTCTACCTGATGGCTGGCACCGGCACCTATGCCGAGGCGGATGGAATCAACCTGCGCGACGGCCAGGTGCTGATCGGCGTGCCGTCGGGCGCGCTCCGGCCGACCATCGTCACCACCGCCGGGGACGGAATCAACGTCGCCCATGACAACCAGATCTCGCATATCGACATCGGCAGCACGTCGGGTGCGGGAATCGCCGACAGCAATGGCAGCGTCGGAACGCTCGACGTCTCCGACGTCGGCAAGTCGGGCGGCGGCCAGATCGCCGATATCGACCAGGGCGGGACGATCCACGTCACCTTGAACTCCGCCACCTCGACCAGCTCAAGCGGCGGCGCGATCGACCTCAACGCCGTGGGAGGATTCTTCACCGTCACCGGAGCGACCAACATCAGCGGGGCCACCGGGGGTGGCCTCGACGCCACGTCGAACGTCAATCTCGCAGTGTCCTTCCAGGGCGGCCTGACGGCCTCGACGGGCTCCTCGATCGCGGTCAACTTCAACAACAACATGGGCGCGAGCTCGCTGGCCATTAACGGGCTCGATCTCACCACCACGGTCGCCACGGCGCTCAATGTCGGAAGCGGCGGCAGCGTTACCGTCACCGGCAGCGGCAATACGATCACCACGGCCGGCGGCACCGCGGTTGACATCCACTTCTCGACCATCGGCGCGGCGGGCGTGACGCTGGAGAGCGTCACCTCAATCGGCGGCAACGCCGACGGCATCAACTTGCAGTCGGCCGGATCGAACGGCTTCCACGTCACCGGCATCGGCTCCGTCGCCGGCTCGGGCGGCACCATCGCCAACAAGACCGGCGCCGACGGCGTCGGCCCGGGCCAGGGCGTGGGCGTCCATATCGACGCGACGTCGAACGTCTCGCTAGCCAACATGTCGATCACCGGGAATTCGAACGGCGGCATCGTCGGCAACAATGTCGGCGGCTTCCACCTCACCGATTCGACGCTGACCAACAACGGCACGTCAGGAAGCGAGGGGGCGGTCTACTTCACCGGCCTGACCGGAACCTCCGACATGCTCGGCAACGTCATCGCCGGGTCGAGCGGGGACAATGTCCACGTTTCCAACAGCGCCGGCTCGCTCGACCTCACCATCGGCGACAGCGCCAACGACCAGGCGATCATCGGCACCGTCAACACCGTCATCGGCGGCGACGGCGTCCATCTCGAGACCAGCGGCACGGCCCACCTGACGCTGGATCTCGAGGGCGTCGATTTCCAGGGCGCCCGGAGCGACCTGCTCGAGATCCGCGCCAACGGCTCCTCGACCCAGGATCTCACGATCACCGACAACAACTTCCACAACACGCAGAATGCGGTGGCCGGCGGCGGGGGCGTCAGCCTCAACGGCAGCGGCAGCGTCAACGTCAATTACGACGTCGAGAACAACAGCTTCACCGGCGCCAAGGGCAACGCCTTCAACGCCGGTTACGCGCTCGATAGCGGCACCATCCAGGGCTATATCGCCGGCAACGTCGTCGGAACGCCCGGCGGGGGCAATGACGGTTCGGGATCGTCGGCCAATGGCGGCGGCATCGTCGTCGACCTCGAGGCGACCGGCGCGGGCAACGCCTATTACAACGTCAACATGGTCAACAACCAGGTCTACGACATCGCTTCGGGCGCGGGCGGCATCCAGCTTCGCTCGTCGGGAGGCGACTCCGCCCACCATGCGGTGATGGAGGCGACGCTCAACGGCAACATCGTCTCCGAGCTGGGCCAGAACGTCCTGTCGGCGATCTACGCTCTGGTCGGCGGCACCGACGTCAGCGGCGACTTCGCCCGCCTCGGCCTCGACATGCACGACAACACATTCGACGCGAGCGGCGCGGTCAACGGCGATAACGCCGTCTTCCTCGACCAGGTATCCAGCGACGCCCATTATTATTTCCCCGGCTATACCGGGGATTCGGACGGCGAGTTCACGCTTGGGGCGGGGAATGCGAGCGCGGACCTCGACCAGTTCTTCTCGGACAACGGCAACGACATGACCAACGGCGGCGGCGCGTTCTTCCCGGGCGGCGTCGATGCCGGCGTGATCATGGGCGCCACCGGCGATCCGCTGGTCCATCCGCCTTACTTCCCCTGAGGCGGGGTGAGGTGCGTTCCGGCGCGGGATCGGCCGCCGCGCCGGAAGGGCTTGCCGTCCGCTCCGTCCCGGCGTAGCGGAGCGCGCCGCCCGTTCCGGGCGGAACGGAAGGCGGCCCCTGCGCTTTGTCCCGGCAGGCGCTCCGTTTGGGGAGCACGAGGAACACGATGAGCGAGACGACGGCGGCTGCGACGGCACCGGACGTGCGCGATCCGGCCCCCGGCCACCCTCCGCACGGCAGCCTGGTCAAGCTGACGCTGGGCGCGATCGGAATCGTCTTCGGCGACATTGGCACCTCGCCGCTCTACGCCTTCCGCGAAACCTTCGCCGGCCACCACAGCTTCCGCCTGCCGGTCGACAAGCTCCACGTCTACGGCGTGCTGAGCCTGATCTTCTGGTCGATGATGATCGTGGTGACCCTCAAATACGTCTTCATCCTGATGCGCGCCGACAACAAGGGCGAGGGCGGCAGCCTCGCCCTGCTGGCGCTGATCGCGCGCAAGACCGAGGACGCGCGATGGGGGCGGAGCATCGTCCTGCTCGGAGTGTTCGCCTGCGCGCTGTTCTACGGCGACAGCATGATCACACCCGCCGTCTCGGTGCTCTCCGCGGTCGAAGGCCTGGTCGTCGTCCAAGCGGGGCTTCAGCCGTTCGTGCTGCCGATCGCCATCGGCATCCTGCTCGGCCTGTTCATGATCCAGCGCCACGGCACGGCGGCGGTCGGCACGCTGTTCGGGCCGGTGGTCAGCGTCTATTTCGCCACTCTGGCAGTCCTCGGCGGGATCAGCATCGCCGCCAATCCCTCGATCGCCGCGGCGCTCAACCCGCTCTGGGCGGTGCGCTTCTTCCTCACCGAGGGCTTCCACGCCTTCGTCGCCTTGGGCTCGGTGGTCCTCGCCGTCACCGGAGCCGAGGCGCTCTATGCCGACATGGGCCATTTCGGCCGCCGGCCAATCAAGGCGGCCTGGCTCTACATCGTCCTCCCCGCTTTGATGATCAATTATCTCGGGCAGGGGGCGCTGCTGATCCGCAATGCGGGGGCGATCGGCAATCCCTTCTTCCTGCTCGCCCCCGAATGGTTCCGGCTGCCGCTCGTCCTCATCGCCACCGCGGCGACGGTGATCGCCAGCCAGGCGGTGATCTCCGGCGCCTTCTCGGTGACGCAGCAGGCGATCCATCTCGGCTTCGTGCCCCGGATCAAGATCCAGCATACCAGCGAGTCGACCGCCGCCCAGATCTACATACCGGCCATCAACTGGGCGCTGATGATCATGGTGATCATCCTCGTCCTCGTCTTCCGCAACTCCTCAAACCTCACCGCCGCCTACGGCATCGCGGTGACGGGCGCGATGTTCATCGACACCTGCCTGCTCGCCGTCGTCCTCTACACGCTGTGGCACTGGCAGAAATGGGCGGCCGGGGCGCTGCTCGCCCTCTTCTTCATCGTCGACGCCGGCTATTTTTCGGCCAATCTCCTCAAGGTGCCGAGCGGCGGCTGGTTCCCGCTGATGATCGGCTTCATCGCCTTCACCTTCCTCACCACCTGGGCGAAGGGCCGTAGCCTGCTCGCCCGGCAGCTCAAGCAGGGCGAGATCCCGCTCGAGCTGTTCATCAAGTCCGCCACCGGCTCGGCCGCCCGGGTTCCCGGCACTGCCGTCTTCATGACCAGCCAGGCCCACGGCGTGCCGCACGCGCTGCTGCACAACCTCAAGCACAACAAGGTGCTCCACGACCGCTCGATCTTCCTCAAGGTCGCGATCGAGGAAGTGCCCTATGTCGAGGAGGAAAGGCAGATCGAGGTCGAGGAGCTCGGCCACGGCTTCTACCGCATCGTCCTCCATGTCGGCTTCATGCAGGAGATGAACGTGCCCGAGGCGCTCGCCCGAATCCACTCCTGCGGCTTCCCGTTCAAGATGATGGAGACGAGCTTCTTCCTCTCCCGCCAGACCCCGCTCGCCTCGAACGTGCGCGGAATGGCGATCTGGCGGGAGAAGCTGTTCGCGTGGATGATGCGCAACGCGGAAAGCCCGATGGAATTCTTCGGCCTGCCGCCCAACCGGGTGGTCGAGATGGGCAGCCAGGTGAAGATCTGACGAACCTTCCGGGCGGTGAGTCGTTCGAAGGGGGGAGAGGAGCGCGAGCATGACCAAGCACAGCGGACCGACGATCAACACCGGCGGCGCGTCGAGGTCCAGGGCGGAGGAGCGCGACGCCGAATTCGACATCGTGGGCAACGCGAAGATGAAGGGCGAAACACCGTCGCCCGCGGACCGCGAGCGCGGCGAGACCCGCTCCGCCGAAGAGGGCTCCTGCCTCGACATGGACGCCGCCCACGACCGGGCGAGCTGAATGAACTTCGTCGCCATCGGCAAGGACAAAGCCGGCGGCGAGCCACGGCGGCGGCACCGCGCGGCGCACCTCGAGTTCATCGCCGAAGCCCAGCAGGGCGTCGTCTATGCCGGGCCATTGCTCGAGGATGGGCGGATGGTCGGGAGCGTCTTCGTCTTCGACCTGCCGGACCGGGCGGCGCTCGACGCGCATCTCGCCCGGGATCCCTATTTCGCGGAGGGCATTTTCGAGACGGTCGAGATTTACGAGAGCCGCTGGATGGTGCCGGAGCGCGAGCCGGGCCTGCTCGCGGCCGAGGCCGAGCGGGCGCGGGCCGCCGCCGGCTGAGGCACCCGCTTGCCGCCGATCAGCGCCTGCAGGACGAGCAGGCCGCGCACCAGCGCGAGGCCGCGCGGGCCGGCGATATAGCGCGGCGACCAGGCGGGGCCGAATTTCTCCTTGTAGGCCCTGAGGCCCTCGAATCGATAGACCCGCTCGCCGTGGCGGAACAGGAAGGCGGCGGCCTTGGCCCAGGCCGGCGACAGGCGCCGCGCCTCGATCCCGGAGAGCGGTGCGATTCCGAGCGAGAAACGGCGAAAGCCGGCGTCTCGGCCCCACAGCATCAGCCGGGCGAAGAGCAGGTCCATGGCGCCGTAGGGCAGCGGGTCGGCATGGCGCATCAGGTCCACCGACAATTCCGCCTTGTTCTGGGTCGTCCAGACGTTCGCGAAGGCGACGATCGACCCTTCGTGACGGACGACGGCGCAGTCGAAGCGGGAAAGATAGTCAGGGTCGAACCGGCCGACGCTGAACCCTTTCTCGCCATGGCCCTTGCCCGAGAGCCACGCGTCGGACACCGCCTTCAGTTCGGGCAGGATGGCGGGTACGGCCGAGGCGGGCACGAGCTCGAACTCGGCGCCTTCCCGCTCGGCCCTCCGGACGCACTGGCGCAGACCGCGCATCGTCCCGCCCTCGAGCGTGAAAGCCTCGAGGCCGACCGACGCCTCCTCGCCATATTTGACGATCGAGAGGCCCATCTCGATGGCGATCGGCAGCGCCTCGGAAGTGATCTGGTAGAGGAGGAGATTGCCCTGGGCGGCGTCCGCGAGCGCCCGTATCGCCCAGAGCAGCTCCGCCCAGTCCGAGCGCGGGCCGACCGGGTCTCCCATCACGATCCAGCTGCGGCCCCGCACCCGGTACATGAGGAAGGCGGCGCCCGAGCGCGAGACCAGGAAGCATTTGTCGCCGGTGAAGGCGAGCATCGCCTCGCTCCGGTCGGTGGCGGCCAGAGCCGTGGCCGCGACCTTCGGCGGGAGCGTCTCGACCGGCCGGTCGCGCCGGGTCGGAGCGAGCAGCCTCCAGACCAGCCAGGCGAGCACCAGGGCGGCGGCGCCGAGCGACCCCCTCAGGAAACGGGCGGCGTCGGCGCGGAGCGCGAAGCGCCACCACAGGTCGTTCGAATAGGCGACGTTGCGGTAGGCGAAGAAGCCGAGCCACAGCGACAAAGCGAGGGCGGCGGCGATGGTGGCGAGCCAGCGGGGAGAGATCGGCTCGCTGGTCAGCGCGGTTCGGCGGTAGAAGGCCGGCCGGGTCCATTGCAGCAAGGCGGCGAGGCCGGCGAGCACCGCCGCCTCTTCGAAATCGAGGCCCTTGCCGAGCGAGAAGACCGCGCCGGCGATCAGCAAGGCGCGCGTGAGGATGAAGGCGCCGTCGAGCCTGCGGTGGAGCCCCGGCGCGAGCAGCAACAGGGCGGTGCCCGCGAGGCTGGCGGAGAGGTGCGAGGCTTCGATGAACGGCAAGGGAAGCAAACGCGCCAGCACCGCGAGGCGCTCTGGAAGCCCGGGCAGCGAAGCCGAGACGAGCAGCACCAGTCCGCCGAAGAAGACGAGCAGGCTGACCAGTGTCGGAGTCACCCAGCCGGCGACGGTGCGCGCCGAGCCGAGCAGGCGGTTGAGCGCTCCACCGCTCCGCCGAGCCTCGACGGCGGCGAGTAGCAAGACGGCGCAGCCCAGAGGCACGAGATAATAGAGGATTCGATAGGCGATCAGGGCGGCGAACAGCTCTGCCTTCGGACCCGGAAGGGTCGCGGCGAGCACGGCCTCGAACACGCCGAGACCGCCGGGAACGTGGCTGACGAGGCCGGCGGCGCAGGCGAGAACGTAAGCGAGCGCAAAGGGCGCATAGGCGTGGACCGAGGGGTGCGGCACCAGCACAAACAGGGCCGCGCTGGCGGTGAGCAGGTCGACGAAGCCGATCCCGGCCTGGGCCATCGCCTGTGCCGGAGTCGGCAGCGGCACGCTCAAACCCCCAAGCCGCGGCGTCCGTCCGCGCCCGGCGAGAATCGCTGTCGCCGCCAAGCCGAGCAGCCCTCCTGCGGCGGCCCGGGCCCACCCAGGGTCGAGAGCGAATGGCAGGGCCTTCGGATCGACAAGCACGGCGACAGCCGCGACGGCGAACAATCCGCCCCACAAGGTCGCTCCGGCGATGGCGATGACCCGCGCCACGTCCGCCGCTCCCAACCCTGCCTTGCCGTAAATCCGCAGGCGCGCCGAGCCGCCGGTAATCAGCGACAGGCCCAGATTATGGCTCAGGGTGTAGCTCGTGAACGCCGCGAAGGCGGCGGTCCGCCACGGCAGCCGGCGCCCGATCATCCGCAAGGCGATCAGGTCGTAAAAGGTCAAGGCGGCGTAGCTCAGGGCGGTCAGGGACAAGGCCGCACCGATCTGCCACGGCTCGAGA
The DNA here is from genome assembly GCA_034668685.1 of Sphingomonadales bacterium. GTDB lineage: Bacteria > Pseudomonadota > Alphaproteobacteria > Sphingomonadales > Sphingomonadaceae > Allosphingosinicella. The sequence goes on from JAXDPA010000017.1 coordinate 21,173, forward strand.
GCCGAAAAGGCGTCCGCGACGTCGGCGAGATCCACTTCGCGAAGCAGGCCGCGCAGGGCGAACAAAGCCAGCGCTGCCAGCGTTGCGGCGACCGCGACCGACAGGATGGCCCGGCGCGAGGACCGCGGCCTGGGACCGTCGAGGCCCGGAGCGGCTAGCGCCTGTGCCATGTCTGCGACCGGCAGAGGAAATTCCCGAGCACGCACCCGCTGATCCTGAGGTCGTTCGGATCGACCTCGGTCAGGGTCGAACGGAAGCTGCGCCCCATGTCGAGAACATAAACGATTCCGTGCCAGGCGCCATCGGCGCCGGGACGATAGTCGCGAAGCACCTCGGCGCCGATGGGGTTGGCGACCCCGCTCTCCTTCGCGTCGGCGGTCGCCTTGGCGTTCAGCCAGACGACATAGCCGCAAAGCCGGCCGCCGCAGGCCTCGGTGCGCACCGCGATGCTGCCCTTGGGGTTGACCCAGACGCCCTTCAGGTCGGGCGCGCTTGCCGCGGCGGCGGCATTGGCGCAGCCCAGGAGCGCGAGAGCGAGCGACGCCAACACGGCTTTCATGGACTTCCCGTCCTGTCCTGGCGGGCGAGGCCGGCGAGCAGCGCCCCCGCCACCGCGCCGGCATCGCGGTGGAGGTAATGGCCGCCCGGCAGGGCGGTTCGGCTGAAATTGGGCAGGCGGAGTCGCCCGCACAAACTGTCGCTCTGCTCGGCGCCGAACACGCACAAGGTCGGAGTCGACCCGAGGCGTGCCGCCGCCGGGAGCGCGTCGCTGGACGGGGCTGAGACGGAAAGCAGCCCCGCCGGTGTGGCCTGAAGGACGACGCTCTCGTCCGGCACGACCAGAGCGAGGAGCGCGACCCGGTCGCGGAGCGGGGCTGCGACTCCGGCCAGGCCGGTCGGCAATATGTCGGCGCCGAAAGACTGGCCGATGAGCAGGATGCGCGGCCGATGGGTGATGCGCAGCGCTCGCGCGATCGCGGTCCCGACCAGGTTCGCCGCCTCGGCCGGGGAGCGCTGGGTGCGGAAGAAAGTGAGGCTGTTGACTCCGACCACCGGAATGCCGGCCGCGGCCAGCCTCGCGGCCACGGCGCCGGCCATGCCGATGTGGAAGCCCATGTCGCCCGAGAACAGCACGGCCGCGACCTCTCGCGCCGGCGCAGCCGCCGGGGCGCGAGCCGGAACGAAGGTGAAGAGCGGGCCGCCGAACCAGCCGACCCCCGCGAACAAAGCGAGCAGGGCCGCAGCGACCGCGGCTGCCCCGCCGATCAGCCCGCTCGCCGCTCGCGCCATCGCCTTCCCTCCTGACCGAGGCGATATAGACCGGCGGGGAAAGCGGCGGCGTGACGGGAAGGTGAAGTTTTTGTCAGGCGCCGATCAGAAGCGCTTGGCGATCCCGACATAGAGCTCCGCGTCCGGAGCGCCGCCGGCGAGGCCGGCATTGGCTCCGGCGTCGAGCTGCAAATCGGGGCGCGCCATCCAGGCGAGCGAAACGGCGCCGACCAGCGGAGTCGAATGGCCGCCGGGATCCTCGTCGTGCTGGGCCGAGAGCTCGAACGTTGCGGTGACGTCCTGGGAAAGCTCGGCGTCGAGGCCGACGATGCCGCCATAAGCGAGGTGGCGTCCGTGCCGGTCGGAATCCGCTTCAGCCTCGACCCGGCCGGTAAAGTCCAGCGTCAGGCCGTGCGGAAGCTCGTAGCTGAGCGGAACCAGCAGTCCGGCGCTCCAGTCGCCCGCGCCGATGGCTCGGCCGCCGGTGGGAAGGGCGGCATAGGGCATGACCGCGGCCGAGAAGCCCTTTCCGTCGGGATGGACCAGGTTCTGGCGCAAGGCGAGTGTCACATCGCCGGTGCCGGACATGTGGCTGACACGGCCGCCGACCCGCTCGCGCACCGTCCCGAACGAGGTCCAGCCGAGCTGCATCTCGAGATGGTCGGTGAGGCCGTAGCGGACGAGCAGGTCCCCGAACAGCCAGGTGTCGGTCCGATCGCCACCGCTTTTGTCGAGCGTCCAGTCGGCGAGCCCGACCTCGACGGCCGCCTTGCCGCGGTCGATGGTGCAGGGCGGCGTGCCGAGGCCTGGGCGGTCGGGACAGAATTCGCGCGGCTCTTCCGCGTTCGCGGCGACCGGGAGGAAGGCGGCAATGGACGCCGCAACGGCGAGGATTCGGCTGGACATAACGCTGGATATCGATTGTGATCGTTGAAGGGCAGTGGGGGGAAACGCCTATGAACGGGGATAGGGTTCAAGCGCCCGCCGGAAGGCGGCTGGTCGTGTGCCTCGACGGCACCGGCAACGAGATCGGCGTCAACCTCTCGAACGTGCTGAAATTCTACCGCTGCCTCGACAAGGACGAGGACCAGCTCGTCTTTTACGATCCCGGCGTTGGTACGATCGGGCAACCCGGCTGGTGGCACCAGCTCGGAGTCAAGATCAGGAGCTTTCTGGGCCTGGCCCTGGGCCTGGGCCTCGATGACAACGTCCTCAAGGCCTATGCCTGGCTCTGCCGGACATGGCGCGAGGGCGACGAGATCTTCCTGTTCGGCTTCAGCCGCGGCGCCTATACGGCGCGCGTCCTCGGCGGCTTCATCCGATTGCTCGGCCTGCTCAACCCCGAGCAGCTCAACCTGTGCGGTTACGCTCTCGTCGCCTACAAGCAGTCGGGCGACACCGGCGATTTCAAGATCGGGGGCAATTTCGCGAGCGTCGCCGGCAGCCGGCTAGCCACCATCCGTTTCATCGGCGTCTGGGACACGGTGTCTTCCGTGCTGACGCCCAATGCCAAGCTCCTTTTCCTGCCCTGGCCGCTGACCCTTCCCTTCACCCGCAAGAACAGCCGCGTCGAAATCTTCCGCCACGCCATCTCGATCGACGAGAAACGGCGCATGTTCCGCCTCAACCACTGGCAGGACCCGCAGCCCTACAAGCCCGATCCTTACGATCCGTCGAAGGACGGCGAGCAGGACATCCGCCAGGTCTGGTTTGCCGGAGTCCATTCCGATGTCGGCGGCGGCTACCCGGAGATCGAGAGCGGCCTTTCCAAATATCCTTTGCTGTGGATGGCGGACGAGGCGGCGAAAGCAGGGCTCGTGCTCGACCGGCCGCTCCTTGCCCATCTGGCGTCCGGCGGTCCGGGGCCCGGTCCGGAGGACAGATTCGACTATGTGCCGCCAAGCCCGACCGCGGAGCTCCACCAGTCGCTGACCGGACCCTGGTGGCTAATGGAGATCGTGCCCAAGCTTGCCAGGCTCAAGGAATGGCCGAGCCGCATCGCCTTCCTCGGTCTCTACATCCCCTGGGCCGAGCCGCGGCCAATTCCCAACCGTCCCAGCGACGGGCAGCCGTCGCCCGACCCCTTCTTCGTGCACAGCTCCGTCGTCGCGCGCATCGCCGCGGTTGCGGACTATCGTCCGGTCAACCTGCCGGCGCATTTCAAGGTGGAAGGGGCCGACGGGCCGCCGCCTCCTCCGATCCCGCCCCCGCCTTACCGGTCGGAGGGCCTTCTCGCCCGTCTCAAGCGGCTGTTCATGACCTGGCCGAGCGGATCGGCCTGGGCCCAGGTGGGCAAGGAGGCGCTCTGGCTGATCCCGGCTCTGGCCTTGTTCGGCTGGCTGGGAGGCTTCCTTCACTGGCGGCCCGACCTTGGGCCGAATCTCCTGCTCGTCGCGCTGATCGCCTTTTTCGTCCCCGTATTGGGCGAGGAGATCCTGTTCCGCGGGATCCTGCTGAAGCCGCCGCCCATCGGCACCAGCGCGCTCGGCCCGGCGGTGCTGTCGGCCGTCCTGTTCACGCTCTGGCATCCGCTGCAGGTGCTCGGCTGCCGCTGGCTGATCAGCGGCCCCTGTCCGCTTCCCTGGACATGGCTCGGCCTCTGCTTCTGGTTCCTCGCCGCCTGCTTCGCCCTCGGCCTCGCCTGTGCGAGGGCGGTGCTGAAGACCCGCTCGCTCTGGCCCGCTTTGCTGCTGCACTGGATCGTGATCGTTGCCTGGATCGGCCTGTTCGGCGGATTCGCCCATCACGGCGGTTGAACGGGGCTTCACAAGGTCGGGCCGCTGAGGGACAGGGGGTTCGCCCATGGCCTACCGTCTTAACCCCCTGACGCCTCTTGAACGGGAGCAGGAGCGCGCTTCCAGCCCGCGCGACCACGCCGCCCTCTCGGCGTCGGCGGGAACCGGCAAGACGCACGTGCTCACCGCCCGGGTGCTGCGCTTGCTCCTCTCCGGAGTCGAACCGTCCTCGATCCTCTGCCTCACCTTCACCAAGGCCGGCGCGGCCGAGATGGCCGGGCGGATCCAGGCGCGGCTCGCGCATTGGGTGCGGCTCGACGACAACGCGCTGAGGAAGGAGCTGTTCGCTCTCGGCGAGCCGACCGACGACGCGGGCGTCGCGCGGGCGCGCACCCTCTTCGCCCGGGTGCTCGACGCCCCGGGCGGGGGCCTGCGCATCCAGACCATCCACGCCTTCGCCCAGAGCCTGCTCGCCGCCTTCCCCGCCGAGGCGGGGCTGACTCCGGGCTTCCGGCCGCTGGAGGGACGGGAGGAGCAGCTGCTCGCCCGTCAGGCCCTCTCCGACCTCCTCGTCTCCGCCGAGGCCGGAGGCGACGGAGCTCTGATCGCCGATGCCCAGGCGCTCAGCCACCGGCTCGGCGAGGCGGGGGCGGAAGCCTTCCTGCGCGCCTGCGCCCGGGCGCCGGACGGCATGGCCGCGCTGGGGGCGCCGGAGCTGGTCGAGGACCGGCTGCGGGCGGCCTTCGGGTTGCCGCCCGGCGACATCGACTCGGCGATCGCCGAGCAATGCGGCGAATCGATCTTCGACCTTGAATCGCTGCGCCGGATCGGCCTTCTGAACCGCTCCTGGGGCACCAGGAACGGCCTCGAGCGCGCTTCGCTGTGCGAGCAATGGGTGGCCGCCTCGCCGGCCGAGCGGGCGCGGCTGCTCGATCGGCTCCATCTCGTCTGGGCGCGGGGCGACGGCGAGATGCGTAGCCTCGCCAGGGGCCAGGCGCCGCAGGAGGAGGATTATGCCGGCCTCGCCGCCGCGGCCTTCGACTGCTGCGGGCGGCTGCTGGCAATGCGGCGGACGGCCGTGCTGGTCGCCTGCCTCGCCGCGGGCCTGAGGGCCGGGCAGCGTTTCGCCGAGGCTTATGCCGCGGCGAAGCGGTCGGCGGGCGTCGTCGATTTCGACGACCTCATCCGGTTGACCGAGGACCTGCTCGCCCAGCCGGGCATGGGAGAATGGGTCCGTTACAAACTCGACCAGGCGACGGATCACATCCTCGTCGACGAGGCCCAGGACACCAACGCCGCGCAGTGGAGCATCGTGGCGGCGCTGAGCGAGGAATTCTTCGCCGGCGCCGGGGCGGTCAGGCGCCACCGCACCCTGTTCACCGTCGGCGACTTCAAGCAGGCGATCTTCGGCTTCCAGGGCACCGATCCCCTATCTTTCGAAACCGCGCGGCAATATTTCGAGGCCAAGGCGCGTGCCGCGCGAGAGGCCGCGATCGAACTCGACATGGCCGAGCGCGAGCTTCCGCCCGAGTTCCTCGACCTGTCGATGGATCGCAGCTTCCGCTCCTCGCCGCCGGTGCTGCGCGCGGTCGACGCGGTGATCCGCCACCTCGGCCACGAGGCCTTCGGGCTTCCGCGTCCGCCCAATCCGCATCTCGCCGAGCATGCGCGGCGGGCCGGCGGGGTCGCCCTCTGGCGCCCCTTCATCGACGAGGCCGACGCCGCCCCCGAGGAGGAGGCGGGCGAGGAGGGCTGGGTCAGCGACACTATCCGCGCCTACGCGACCCGCCTCGCCCGTCAGGTGCGTTTCTGGCTGGACAATCCGTTCATGCTCGAAGGCAGGAAGCGGCCCGTCCGGCCGGAAGACATCCTCATCCTTGTCCGGCGCCGCGGCGACCTCGCGGCCCTGATCGTCGCCCGGCTGCACGCCGAGGGCGTGCCCGTCGCCGGCGTCGACCGGCTGCTGCTGACGGCGCCGCTGGCGGTCAAGGACCTGCTCGCCGCCGTCCGCTTCGCGGTTCAGCCGCTCGACGACCTCAACCTCGCCAGCCTGCTCGTCTCGCCTTTGTTCGGCTGGGACCAGGACCATCTGTTCGCCGCCGCCTACGGGCGCGACGGCGCGCCGCTCTGGCCGAGGGTGCGCGACAGCGGCGACCCCGCCGCCGCGGGGCTCGCAGCCCTGCTGGCGATGGCGGACTATGCGACTCCCTATCTCTTCCTCGAGACGATTCTTTCGGGACCCCTCGACGGCCGGCGCAGGTTGCTGGAGCGGCTGGGCCCCGAGGCACGCGACCCGATCGAGGAGCTGCTCGCCTCCGCCCTCCAGTTCGACGCCGCTCCGCCGGCCTCGCTTCAGAGGTTCCTCGACTGGTTCGCGCGCGGCGACGTCGAGGTCGTCCGCGACCCATCGGCGCCGATCGACGCGGTTCGGGTGATGACGGTGCACGGATCGAAGGGCCTCCAGTCGCCGGTCGTGGTCCTGGCCGATGCCTGTGCGGATCCCGACCGGGCGCGGCCCGGCGGCCGCCTCGTCTCGCTGCGCCTCGGGCCCGAGGGGCCGAGCGTTCCCGCTTTCCGTCCGCGGCGCGACGAACTGGTCGAGCCGCTCCTCTCCCAGGTCGAGGCGCTGGAGCGGCGCGAGCGGGAAGAGCATTGGCGCCTGCTCTACGTCGCGATGACCCGGGCGGAAGAGCGGCTGTATGTCGGCGGAGCGCTCGGCGCGGCCGACCGGCAAGGCCCTTCGGAACGGAGCTGGTATGCCGCGATCGAGGCGGCGCTGGCCGGCCTCGGCGCGGACCGGAGCGACGATCCGGTCTGGGGCGGCGGCCTGGCCTTCGGCGACGGCGAAACGTTCCGCAAGGCGGCGGCCGGCGCAGTGGAGCGCTCGGCAGCCGAGCCGGCATGGCTGCGGGCGCCGGCCCCCGTCGAGGCCCGGCCGCCGCGGCCGCTCGCTCCGTCCGCGCCTCGCGACGACGATCTCGCCGAGCCGCCGCCGTCGCCGGCGATGCGCGCCGCGGCGGAGCGCGGTCGGCTGCTCCACCAATTGTTCGAGCGGCTGCCCGCCATCGCGCCGGAGGAGCGGGCGGCGTGCGCGGAGCGATGGCTCGAATTCGGTGCCGGGATCAGCGATCCGGCGCTTCGGGGCGAGCTGGCGGCCGACGCGTGCCGCCTGATCGCCGATCCGCGCTATGCCGACCTGTTCGGGCCGGCCGCTTTGGCCGAGGCGCCGGTGGCCGCGGTGGTGGGCGACGGAATCGTCGTCTCCGGCACGGTCGACCGGCTGCTGGTCGAGCCGGAGCGGATTGTCGTCGCCGAGTTCAAGACCGCCCGCCGCGCGCCCGCCGTTCTGGAGGAGGTGCCGGTGCCGCACCTGCGCCAGCTCGCTTATTATGCCGAGGCGCTGCGGACGATCTTCCCCGGCCGCCGGATCGAGGCGAAACTGCTCTACACCGCCGTGCCGCGTCTGTTCGACGTGCCGGACGCCTTGCTCGGCCGTTTCCGGCCCGGCATGGAGGTTGAGACGGGGGCCGCGGCTTCCTAGATTGGTCGAGACCCGCCAGGAGATTCAAATGACCACCAAGACCGTGACCGACGACAGCTTCCAGCAGGACGTCCTCGGCTCCGACAAACCCGTCCTCGTCGACTTCTGGGCCGAATGGTGCGGCCCCTGCCGGATGATCGCGCCCGCGCTCGAGGAGATCGGCCGCGATCTGGGCGAGAAGGTGACGATCGCCAAGCTGAACATCGACGACAATCCGGACGCCCCGGCGCGCTACGGCGTGCGGGGCATCCCGACGATGATCCTGTTCAAGGACGGCCAGCCCGCCGCCACCAAGGTCGGCGCGGCGCCGAAGACCCAGATCCAGGGCTGGCTCGAGCAGGTGCTGCTGGGCTGAAAATCCTCCCCGGAACGGGGAGGGGGATCGCGCGTGGCGCGGTGGAGGGGACCCGCGCGTGGCAATGGGCCCCCACCACGGCTTGCGGCTGGCCCCATCATCGGGTTGTCCGGGGGGACTATCTGAACCGATGAACCTGCAAAGCTAGGAAAGGCGTTTATATCTTTTGCAACACCGCCGATATGAAAGGCCGTAAGGACTACTGCGCGGCGGCCAATTCGAGGAAGCGTGGATCAATCATGCTGCCGTCGTCGGTCCGGAGCCCATCGGCTCCCGCGAAGGGTAGGAGGAATTCTAGCTGGGCTCTGTCCGCAACACGCGACAGCGCACGTGGCGCGTCCTTTGGAGGTGGCAACGGTGGAAGATGAGGCCGACGCCCCTCAAGAAGGTCTGCGACGGTAACGATCTGGATGCGAGGTAGCCTGCCGTGGGCAGACTTTTGAAGGAAGCCGGCGCCAGCAGCTGCGGAGATCATGCCTCGCGTAGGCTCTGCCAAGGTTATCAGAATTCCCATTTCGGCTGACTCGCGTTGCACGACGCCATTCAACTCATTCACCATTGCCGGAGTGACGTTCTCGCCGCCCTTCACGGAGACTATGATGCGGCCATAGCCATAAGGCCCGTTTGCGAAGAATATATTGCCGTCGATTCCACGGTCGGCACCCTTCTTGGATTGATATGTCTGAACGCCAAGAAGCCACGCAGCCCACCATTGGAACTGATATTTGTCGCGAAACGCCAGGTCGCGCGCACCTGAGAGGTCAATCGGTCGGCCATAGACCTTAAACTGCGCCTCTGGGCTGGCCTTCCGCAGGCGCCTTTCGATTAACGTTACGGCGTAGTGGGTAATATCGATTCCGAGCCATTGGCGGTTGAGGCTTTCCGACGCGGCGACGGTGGTGCCGCAGCCGCAAAACGGATCGAGCACCACGTCGCCCTCGTGCGATGAGGCGCGAACGATACGCTCTAATAGGGCAACGGGTTTTTGAGTGGGATAACCAAGCCTTTCGGCGGCTTGGGAATTAATGGGGGGAATGTCGAGAATGATGTCTTGTAAGGCCTGTCCCGCGTCAAGGTAGAACTTGAACTCCGGAATGCCCGGCCCGCCGCCGCGTCCTCGCTGGGGGAAACGAATGAGATCGTGCTGATAGAGGAGTTCTAGCTGAGCATGCAGGCCAGTGGGGATTTCTACGCCTTCATCTTCAAGTGCTTTGATTGCCCGTTTCGGCACGGCCCAGTGCCGCCCCGCCGTGGTTGGGTCATAACCCCGCCAAGGCTGTCCGGAAGCTCCTTTAGTTGCCCCCGGTCCCGTCAGTACGACCAGTCGATAGCGGCCTCGCTGGTCTTCGTAGCGATATTTTGAAGAGACGTAGTTCTCCCCGTGGGCCTGTAAAACTCGGTTCCAGGTGTAGTCATCGCTTGCCGAGTAGTAGAGGATATCGTCGTGGATATCGCCCCAGCGATCGGCCCCGCCATGCGCGTAGGTACGCTTCCAGATAACCTCGTTTCGAAACTTCCCATCGCCGAAAATCGCGTCGAGAATGACCTTGAGATAGTGGCTGCCTGTAGGATCACAGTGGAGGTAGATTGAGCCGTTAGGCTTCAGCACGCGGCGCAGTTCAAGGAGGCGTACTGCCATCATCGCGAGGTAGGCCATCAATCCATTTTCACCCTGCCATGTGCGCAATGATCTAAGCAGAATCGACACATCACCGCCGTATTTCAGCACGTCCTCGTAGGCTTCTGCGGCAGACTGACCCCACGTCCATGTGTCCTTGAACGCCTCGGCTTGAGCCTCGGAGGCTATGCCTTCGCCCTCCTTGAAGAGAACGTTGAAATTTACCTTGGAATTGAAGGGGGGATCGAGGTAGATCAGGTCTACGCTTTCGTCCTTTATATGGTTACGAAGGACTCGTAGATTGTCGCCAAAGTGAAGCTCATTCACGGCGCCCTCCCCGGCCAGACCCTCTAGTAAGATTCTAGCTGAATCGTCGTGTCAACGAGGATGTCGGGCTTGGGTACGGTTTTCCCTGTCTTGATTCATTTTTGCAACAGTGAGTTAGAGGCATTTAACTTTCTAATCGAGCAGGGCTTGTGGCTTGCCGCCTTCCGCAGCCGCTTGTCCCACTGCCTCTCGTCCTCGTCGGACTCTAGCTCGTGAGCGACTTCCTTAGACTTGTCGATTGTATCTGCGCCGGGAGATGGTTTCTTAGTGAATGTCTCGTCTCCACGTGTTCACCGACGAAGCCGGTTCGTTCCATTTTAGACGCGACCCGCAGGAGACGAGTTATTCCGGCGGCTCGGTCCCTTCGAGGCCGCGCGTGTCCGGCCTGAACTTCTCGTGGCGCGGCAGGTTGTCGCCCGGGTCGAACCACGCCACCTTGTTTCCCCAGAAGATGTGGAAGCCCGGCGCCACGCGCTCCGGCGAGTCGAGGGTCGCGACCGAGAAATCGACCGTTTCCGGCTTGTGGTCGACCTGCATCAGGAAGGGCGTGCCGCATTCGCCGCAGAAGCTCCTGTGGCCGAAGCTGGATGAGCGGAACGACCGCACCTTGTCCTCGCCCCTGGTCCAGACGAGGTGTCCCGCCGGGACGCTGGCGAAGACCATCGCCGGTGCGCCGGAATTGCGCTGGCAGGTTCGGCAGTGACACCAGCCGGCGTCGAACGGCTCGCTCTTCAATTCGTAGCGCACGGTGCCGCAGGCGCAGCCGCCGGTGATCGGCTCACTCATGCCGCCGCCGCTAGGCCGAAGCGCCGCCAATCGTCAATCGGCGCGGCGAGGCCATGGACGAGGCGGGCGCCAGCTACTATGTCCGCCGGCTGAAGGAGCCGACGCGCTTGGAACTGCTGCTTTTCCTCTCCGCCATGCTGGCCGGGCTCACCGGGCTCATTTCCGGCGACCGGGCGATAGACGCGCGCCAGGTGGAGCGGGCCGCGGTGGCAGCCGCCGCCATGATCGAGGGGGAGCCGAGCACGGCGGAAGCAGCCTCGGTCTCCGAGACCCGGCCGGCCGCGATCGCCTTCCGCGCAGCGCAGGATCGCCTGACCCCCGCTCCGTCCGTGGCGCTGCCGCAAGCCGCCCCGGTCGACGAGCGCCGGCTCGAATAGCTCCGCCTCGGGCTCCGAGGAGTCCGCGCCTTCGTCTTACCGGCCTCGTGAAGGCCGCCGCGGCCGTTTCACGCCGTCCCAGATCATACAGGAATTTCGACATGTTCGGCGGATTTGCCAAAGCCATTTTCGGGTCGTCGAACGACCGCTACGTCCGCTCGCTGCGCAAGACGGTCGAGCGGATCAACGGCCATGAGCCGACGCTCGCGGCGATGACCGACGACGAGCTGCGCAACCAGACCCTGCTGTTCCGCCAGCGGCTCGAAGAAGGCGAGGATCTCGACGACCTGCTTCCCGAGGCGTTCGCGACCGTCCGCGAGGCTGCCAAGCGCACCCTCGGCCAGCGCCATTACGACGTGCAGATGATCGGCGGAATCGTCCTCCACCGCGGCGAGATCGCCGAGATGCGGACCGGCGAGGGCAAGACCCTGGTCGCGACGCTCGCGGTCTATCTGAACGCGCTGGAAGGCAAGGGCGTCCACGTCGTCACCGTCAACGACTATCTCGCCCGCCGCGACGCCGACTGGATGGGCCAGATCTACCGCTTCCTCGGCATGAGCGTCGGGGTCATCGTCCCCAACCTCACCGACTACCAGCGCCGCCAGGCCTACGGCTCCGATATCACCTACGGCACCAACAACGAATTCGGCTTCGACTATCTGCGCGACAACATGAAGTACGAGCGCGAATCGATGGTCCAGCGCCCGTTCGCCTTCGCCATCGTCGACGAGGTCGATTCGATCCTGATCGACGAGGCGCGGACTCCGCTCATCATCTCGGGCCCGACCGACGACAAGTCCGAGCTCTACATGTCGGTCGACAAGATCGTGAAGGGCCTGGTGCCGGAGGATTACGAGCTCGACGAGAAGCAGCGCTCGGTCGTCCTCACCGAGGACGGCACCGAGAAGATGGAGCGGCTGCTCGAGGATGCCGGGCTGCTGTTCGGCTCCAACCTCTACGATTTCGAGAACACGCTCGTCGTCCACCATCTGAATCAGGCGCTTCGCGCGAACGTGATGTTCAAGCGCGACATCGATTACATCGTGAAGAACGGCAAGGTGATCATCATCGACGAGTTCACCGGCCGTATGATGGATGGGCGGCGCTGGTCGGACGGCTTGCACCAGGCCGTCGAGGCCAAGGAAGGCGTCGAGATCGAGCCCGAGAACCAGACCATGGCCTCGATCACCTTCCAGAATTATTTCCGCATGTACCCCAAGCTCTCCGGAATGACCGGCACGGCCGCGACCGAAGCGGCGGAATTCTGGGACATCTACAAGATGAACGTGGTCACGATCCCGACCAACCTCCCGGTCCGGCGCGACGACGAGGACGACGAATTCTACAAGAACCAGGACGACAAGTTCGCCGCCATCGCCAAGGCGATCAAGGAGAAGCAGGATATCGGCCAGCCGGTGCTGGTCGGCACCGTCTCGATCGAGAAATCCGAGCTGCTCGCCGAGTTCCTCCAGAAGGAGGGCGTCCGCCACGAAGTGCTCAACGCCCGCTTCCACGAGCAGGAGGCGCATATCGTCGCCCAGGCCGGCCGCCTCGGGGCGGTCACCATCGCCACCAACATGGCCGGCCGCGGCACCGACATCCAATTGGGCGGCAATATCGAGTTCCGGATCGGCGACGAGCTCGCCGAGATGGAGGAGGGCCCTGAAAGGGACGCCGCGATCGAGAAGCTCACGCGCGAGGTCGGCGAGGAGAAGGAGAGGGTGATCGCCGCCGGCGGCCTGTTCGTGCTCGGCACCGAGCGCCACGAGAGCCGCCGGATCGACAACCAGCTGCGCGGCCGCTCGGGCCGCCAGGGCGACCCCGGCCTCAGCCGCTTCTACCTCAGCCTGGACGACGACCTGCTGCGCATCTTCGGCCCGCAGACCATGTTCGCGCGGCTGATGAACAAGAATCTCGAGGACGGCGAGGCGATCATTAGCCCATGGATCTCCAAGGCGATCGAGACCGCCCAGAAGAAGGTCGAGGCGCGCAACTACGATATCCGCAAGCAGGTCGTCGAATATGACGACGTGATGAACGACCAGCGCAAGGTGATCTACGAGCAGCGCGCCGACATCATGGACGCCGACGCGGTCGGCGACGTCGTCTCCGACATGCGCGCCGAGACGGTCAACGCCATCGTCGGCGAATCCTGCCCGCCCAACACCTATCCCGAGCAGTGGGACGTCCCGCATCTGAAGGAGCGGGCGATGGAGGTGTTCGGCCTCGACCTGCCGATCGAGGACTGGATGAAGGAGGACCGGATCGATCCGGAGATGCTGGTCGAGCGGGTCCAGGCGCTGGCCGACGCGCAGATGGAAGCCAAGGCCGCCGACATCCCGGAGGAGAGCTACATCCAGGTCGAGAAGAGCATCCTCCTCCAGTCGCTCGACCATCACTGGAAGGAGCATCTCGCGATGCTCGACGCGCTGCGCCAGGTCATTCACCTGCGCGCCTACGCCCAGAAGAAGCCGATCGACGAATATAAGCACGAGGCGTTCGGACTGTTCGAGCGGATGCTGGCGGCGATCCGCGAGGACGTGACCCGCACCCTGGCCCTCGCCACCATCACAATGCCGGAGCCGATGCCGGAGGCGCAGATGTTCGCCCAGCCGGTGCCTCTCCCCGACTTCATCACCCACCATATCGACCCGTTCACCGGCGACGACGACACCGCCGACATCGACGCGGCCAGCGGCAACATCCTCTCGCGCCTGCCGCCGCTGCCGCCCTCCGAGATCGTACAGCCCGATTTCGTGGCGGGGACGAACGTGGCGGAGATCGCCAACGTCAGCCGCAACGCGCCGTGCCCGTGCGGATCCGGCCTCAAGTACAAGCACTGCCACGGGCAGCTGGCGTAGCGTTCAGTCCTTCCTGCGAGCGAAGCTCGTGGGGAGCGGGACCGCCTGAAAGGCGGTGGAGGGGCCAGCGGCGCCGTTTGCCCCTCCACCATGCTTTGCATCCCTCCCCATCGCCTTTGGCGACAGGGAGGATAAGACTCACGCCATCTTGAAGCCTTCCTTGTTCATCAGGCCGGTCAGCTTCGCATTCTGCGCGTCGGTGAGTGCCTGGCGGAAGGCGGGGAAGACCTCGTCCTCCTCCATGCGGATATGTTCCTGGATCATGGCGCGGAAGTCGCGGACGCGGGCGAGCCATTCCGGGCTCGTCTTCGAGATGGTCTCGAGCTCGTAGAGATAGGTCTTCACATAGCCGTGCTCGGAATTGAGCACGTCGGCGTCGTGGGCGAGGTTGGCCTCGCGAAGCGCCGGGTAGATGACGTTCTCCTCCTCGTTGGCGTGCTTGGTCAGCGCATATTTGAGCTTGGTGAGGAGGTGGCCGCGCATCAGGCCCTGGCTGTCGTCCGTCGCCTCGATCTTGTCGAACAGAGCGAGAGTCGCCTGGTGCTCGGCCTTCAGCGCCTCGAACCAGTCGCCCATCGCGCCGGTCGACATCTGGACGAACAGTTTGCGCCCGACATTGGCGGCGATGCCCATCGCCGCTCCGGCCAGGGCCGCGCCGGCGAGCACGCCCGCGCCGCCTGCGCCCCAGGAAAAGGCGCTGCTCTCGCCCGAGGACGACTTGTTGCTGCGGCCGCTCGAGCGGTTCCTGGTGCGACTGTCGTTGGCCATCTGATCCTCCTGTGAGATTTCGGCCAAGGAACCGCCAGGGCGGCGCTCTGGTTCCGGCGCCACGGTCGCCCGCGCGGTAAAAAAGCCAATGTGGATCAATGCCCTGCGCGATGAACCTGCGACCCCTGCGGCCAAGCGCCTCGCTGGCGCGCTCACCTGCGGGCTCGATCCTCTCCGGGCTTCGTTCGGAAGCGAAGCGACACGAAGGAAATAGAAAATGAAAGCTCTCGTCTGGCACGGCAAGCAGGATATTCGACACGAAACCGTCCCCGATCCCCAGATCGAGGACCCGAAGGACGCGATCATCAAGGTGACCAGCTGCGCGATCTGCGGCTCGGACCTCCACCTCTTCCACAATTGCATCCCGGCGATGAAGCCGGGCGACATCGTCGGCCACGAGATGATGGGCGTGGTGGTCGAGACCGGCTCCGCGGTGAAGAAGCTGAGGAAGGGCGAGCGGGTGGTCATTCCGTTCACGATCAATTGCGACGAATGCGACCAGTGCCGGCGCGGCAATTATTCGCTGTGCGAGCGCTCCAACCGCAACGGCGAGCTGGCCGACAAGGTGTTCGGCCACCGCACCGCCGGGCTGTTCGGCTACACCCACCTGACCGGCGGCTATGCCGGCGGCCAGGCCGAATATCTGCGCGTGCCGTTCGCCGACGCCACCCACATCAAGGTGCCGGACTCGATGACCGACGACCAGGCCCTGTTCCTCGGCGACATCTTCCCGACCGGCTGGCAGGCGGCGATCCAGGCCGACATCCAGCCGACCGACGTCGTGGCGATCTGGGGCGCGGGGCCGGTCGGGCAGATGGCGATCCGGAGCGCCATCCTGCTCGGCGCAAGGAAGGTCGTCGCGATCGACCGGCTGCCCGAGCGGCTCAGCATGGCCGCGGCCGCCGGCGCCGAGACGATCAACTTCGAGGACGAGAGCGTGATCGAGCGCCTCAACGAGCTGACCGACAACAAGGGGCCGGACAAGTGCATCGACGCGGTGGGGATGGAGGCCCATGCCGGCCATCATCTCGATGCGATGATGGATCGCGTGAAGCAGGCGACTCTGATGGAAAGCGATCGGCCGCACGTGCTTCGCGAGATGATCTACGTTTGTAGGGGCGGCGGAGTCCTCTCGATCCCCGGAGTCTATGGCGGCCTGGTCGACAAGATCCCGTTCGGAATGGCGATGAACAAGGGCCTGACCTTCCGGATGGGGCAGACCCACGTGCGGCGCTGGACCGACGACCTCACACGCCGCATCGACGAAGGCCAGATCGACCCCAGCTTCGTCATCACCCACACCGCGTCGCTGAAGGAAGGCCCGGGCATGTACCGGGTGTTCGAGCAGAAGCAGGACAGCTGCGTGAAGGTCGTCCTCAAGCCCGAGATGGAGATCGCATGATGAACCCGACTTCGACCCTGGTCACCAGCCGCCCGGACCGCAGCCTCACCCCCACCGACCGGGTCGCCCGCGGCCTCGGCTGGTTCAGCCTCGCCGTCGGCGCCGCCGAGCTGATCGCGCCGGGCAAGCTGGGCAAGGCGCTCGGCCTGGAAGGCAAGGAGACCTTGCTCAGGGCCTATGGCGGCCGCGAGATCGGCGCCGGCATCTGGGCGCTCTCCGACACGCCGGCGCCCGCCATCTGGGCGCGCGTGGCGGGCGACGTCGTCGACCTCGGCACCCTCGTCGCCGGCCTCAGGGGCTCCGACGAGACTCAGAAGCGCAACAATTTCATCGCCCTGGCCGCGGTTGCCGGCGTCACCCTGGTCGACTTCGTCACCGCCTTGAGCCTCACCGCGGAGCAGAGCGAGCGCAAGGGCGAGACCGGCCGCGATTACAGCGACCGCTCGGGCTTCCCCGGAGGGCTCGCCAAAGCGCGCGGCACGGCCGGCCAGGAGGCCGTCCCGGTCGACTTCAAGGTGTCGGCGACCGAGGAACGGACGCAAGAGGCGCTCGAGCCGGCTTGACGGCGATCTGGCTGACCCAAATCCGTTCGGGCTGAGCTTGTCGAAGCCTTTCACTTCTACGGCAAGTGAAGGAAGGCCCTTCGACAGGCTCAGGGCGAACGGTAGATATTCAGCCCACATCCTTACTTACCGAGCAGCCATCTCGCGGCCTCCTGCGGGCTGCGCTTGTCGGTGTCGCGGTCGACCATGAGGTTGGCCTGGCGCATCCGTTCGATCGGGATGGCGCCGAGAAGCGGGCGAAGCGCGGGGAGGAAGCGCTCGTCGCGGGCGCGGCGGGGCGAGACGAGCAGGACGGCTTCGTAGCTCGGCAAGGCGTGCTTCGGGTCGCTCAGCGTGACGAGGTCGAGCGCGGCGATCCGGCCGTCGGAGGAGAAAGCGGAAAGCACGTCGGCCGAGCCGTCGGCGATGGCGCGGTACATGAAGGTCGGGCTGTAGCTGTTCTGAGCGGCGAAGCTCAGGCCGTAGGCGCCGCGGACCGAGCGCCATTCCGGCCGGCTCAGGAACTCGATGTCGCTGGCGAGTCGGAGGCGGGGCGCGGCCCGCGCCAGATCGGCGATCGAGCTTATCCCCAAAGCCTGCGCCCGGCTCCGGCGCATCGCCAGCGCATAGGCGTTCTCGAAACCGAGCGGCCCGAGGACGCGAACGCCGTCGCGCTTCGCCAGGGCGTCCGAAAGCTCGGCACGGAGCTGTGCCGCCGGGGGATTGTCGTTTCGACCGAGGACGTTGGCCCAGAGCGTTCCGGAATAATCGACATAGACGTCGACATCCCCGGCCGCGACGGCGCGGTAGGCGACGGCCGAGCCGAGGTCCTCGCGAAGCTCGGTGCGGTAGCCGGCGGCGTGCAGCCGGTCGGCCATCGCCGCGGCGAGGATATATTGCTCGGAGAAGTTCTTGGCGCCGATCACCACGGTCGGCGCGGCGCCCCGCCCGGGCTGGACGAGCGCCAGCGCGAGGCCCGCGGCGAGCAGGCCGAGACCGGTCCGGACCCGCCACGGCGCGCGGCGCGCCAGACCGGTCTCGATCAACGCGAGCAGGCCGTCCGTCACGAGGGCCAGCGCCGCGGCCGCCGCGCAGCCGACCAGCACCCGGACCCAGTTCTCGGTCTGAAGGCCGGAGAAGATGAGGTTGCCGAGGCTCGGCTGGCCGACCGTCGTCGCCAGCGTCGCGGCGCCGATCGTCCACACGGCCGCGGTGCGGATCCCGGCGAGCAGCACCGGCGCTCCGAGCGGGAGCTCGACCAGCCATAGCCGCTGGCGCCGGGTCATGCCGACTCCGTCGGCCGCCTCGAGCACGCCGGGGTCGAGCCCCTCGCGCGCCGCCACCCCGTTCCGGACGATCGGCAGCAAAGCGTAGAGGGCCAGAGCGATCAGCGCCGGAAGGAAGCCGAGCGCCGGCAGTGCGAGATGGAGCGCCGCGCCGGTCAGAAGCAGCAGGGGATAGAAGAGGGCGAGCAAGGCGAGGGCAGGGATGGTCTGGACCAGCCCGACCAGGGCGAGCAGCGGAATGCGCGCCCGCCGGTGCCCGGCCGCCCAGAGGGCGAGCGGGAGGCCGATCAGGATCGCGATGGCGATCGCGGTGCCGCTCAGCACGATGTGGGCGCGCAGAAGCTCCGGGAGGGCCGTCACGGCTTCGTTCACGTGCCGCGCTCCAGTGCCGCGAGCCGTTCGGCCTGGCGCCGCGGCACGTCGAGCAAGGCGCGTAAGTCCGGCTCGACCTCGCCGCGCAGAAGCGCCGCCGGCGGCGCGTCGGCGCGGATCCGGCCGGCGATCAGCACGACCACCCGGTCGGCCAGCAGCAGCGCCTCGCTCATGTCGTGGGTGACCATGATCGTGGTGAGGCCGAGCCGGTCGTGGAGCGCGCGATAGGCGCGGCCGAGCTCGTCGCGAGTCACCGGATCGAGCGCTCCGAACGGCTCGTCCATCAGCATCAGCGCCGGTCGCGGCGCGAGGGCGCGGGCGACGCCGATCCTTTGAGCCTGGCCCCCCGAGAGCGCCCCCGGCATGCGGCAGGCGAAGCCCGGCGGCAGCGCGACCAGTTCGAGCAACTCCTCCGCCCGCGCCCGCCGCTCCGCGGGTGGAACGCCGGTCAAGCGCAGCCCGATCGCGATATTCTCGGCCACGTCCATGTGCGGGAACAGGCCGATGCCCTGGAAGACATAGCCGATCCGTCGCCTGAGCGCCGCCGGTGGAATCGCCTGCACGTCCTCGCCGTCGAGGAGGATCTTGCCGTCATCCGGCTCGACGAGGCGGTTGATGGTCTTGAGAAGCGTCGTCTTGCCCGATCCCGAAGGCCCGACCAGCGCCACCAAGGCGCCGGCGGCGACGTCGAGGCTCACTCCGTCCAGCGCCGCCTGGTCGCCATGGCGATTCACGAGGCCCTGCAAGCGAACGAGGGGAGCGACGCCCACGTCGGTCAGTCCGGCAGCCGGCAGACGTCGACCCAGCCGATGCTGACCAGGGCGGCGAGCCGATCGGGCGTCACCTCGACCGACGTGTTGAGCGATCCGGCGGCGGGCAGGATCCGGTCGAACGCCTTCAGCGAAAGGTCGAGATAGACCGGAACCGGCGTCGCCAGGCCGAACGGGCAGACGCCGCCGACCGGGTGGCCGGTCAGCGCCAGAATCTCCTCCGCGCCGAGCATGCGCGGCCGGCCGCCGAACGCCGCCTTGGTCTTCCGGTTGTCGAGCCGGGCGATGCCGCTCGCGACGACGAGCAGGGCGCGATCGCCGACCCTCAGCGCCAGAGTCTTGGCGATCCGCGCCGGCGCGACTCCGAGCGCCCGGGCGGCCTCGAGGACCGTCGCCGTGCTCTCCGCCACCTCGATGAGCGGCAGGTCCGGTGCATGCTCGGCCAGCCAGGCGCGGACGGATTCGAGGCTCATCCCCCGCTGATAGCCAATTTACCGATTTCTTTACCACCCGCGGGCTAATCCCCGCCTCTGGACCAGGGGAAGCGAATGTCGGACCACGCGGTTGCGCCCGCCATCAACAGTTTCGCTGCCGGCTCGCGCCCGGCACTCGTCCTCGACTTCGCCGAGCGGGTGCTTGTGCTGTTGATGATGGTCGCCTTCGCTATCCGCTTCAATCCGCACATCCATGAATCGGTCTGCAACCTGCTGATCATGATCTCGGAGGGGCTGACCGGGCTGATGATCCTGATCCGCCGGCCGGGCCCGATGATGAACACCGGCTACGGCTGGGCGATCGCCCTGATCGGCACCTTCGCGCCTCTGCTCGTGGCGCCGGAAGGAGCCGACTGGGTCCCGCCGGCCGTCGCCGTCGGCTTCATGACGACCGGCCTCCTGTGCAGCATCTCGGCCAAGATCTTCCTTCGCCGAAGCTTCGGGATCGTTCCCGCCAACCGCGGCATCCAGTGCGAGGGGCCGTACCGGATCGTCCGCCACCCCATCTATTTCGGCTATCTGCTCGCCCAGATCGGCTTCCTCTCGCAGAGCCTCTCGACCTACAACGCCCTGGTCTACGCGGCCTGCTGGATGGCGATGATCCTCAGGATCAGGGCCGAGGAGGACGTGCTCTCCGCCTCTTCCCAATATCGCGATTACCAGCAGCTTGTCACCAAGCGCCTGATCCCGTTCGTCTGGTAGGAAGGGCGCGCGTCTGG
This sequence comes from Sphingomonadales bacterium, assembly GCA_034668685.1. Classification (GTDB taxonomy): domain Bacteria; phylum Pseudomonadota; class Alphaproteobacteria; order Sphingomonadales; family Sphingomonadaceae; genus Allosphingosinicella. The sequence goes on from JAXDPA010000017.1 coordinate 41,395, forward strand.
CGCGGCGAGTGGCTCCCCGGGACGGATTCGAACCATCGGCCAACCGGTTAACAGCCGGTTGCTCTACCGCTGAGCTACCGGGGAGCGGCTCTCGCGAGCGAGGCGCGCCTATAGCAGCGGGATTTCCGGACTGGCAAGCCTTCAGGCGGTGAACTGCTCCATGGTGATCCGCTCGTCGAGGGCGTGCTCGGGGTCGAACAGCAGGGTCAGCTCGAGGCTTCGGTCGACGCTGACCCGGACGCTGGCGACGTCGCGCACCTCGCGCTGGTCGGCGACGGCCGAGACCGGCCGTTTCAGGGGATCGAGCACGCGCAGGAGGATGACGACGTCGTCCGGAATCAGGGCGCCGCGCCAGCGCCGGGGGCGGAACGGGCTGATCGGGGTCAAGGCGACGAGCTTTGAGCCCAGGGGCAGGATCGGGCCGTGGGCGGAGAGGTTGTAGGCGGTCGAGCCGGCCGGGGTCGCGACCAGGATACCGTCGCAGACCAGCTGGTCGAGCACCACCCGGCCGGCGACCGAAATCTCGATCCAGGCGGCCTGCCGAGTCTCGCGCAGAAGCGAGACCTCGTTGATCGCCGGATAGGCGACGGAGCCGCCGCCGACCTTCTCCGCGTCCATCCGGAGCGGCGCGACCTTGAATGCCCTCGCGCGGGCGATCCGCTCGCGGAGGCCGTCGATCCGCCATTCGTTCATCAGGAAGCCGACCGTTCCGCGGTTCATCCCGAAGATCGGGCAGATCCGGCCGCGGTCCAGCATCTCGTGAAGGGTCTGGAGCAGGAAACCGTCGCCGCCCAGGGCGATGATCTGCTCGGCTTCCTCGAGCGGCACGAAGTCGTAGCGCTCGCGAAGCATCGCCTCGGCCGCCTGCGCCGCCTCGGCCGGCGAGGCGAGGAGGGCGGTGGGCTTGTCCGGATCGCCATGCATCGCGCTCTGGGTAAGCGGGCGGAAGGCGCGCGGCAAGCGCGGCGAGCCGTCCCGCCCCGGCACGCCGCGTCTAAACCGATTGTTGAGGCTGAGGCGCGAGACTAGGCTGATGGGCGTCGAGGCAGTGCGATTGGGAGGGAAGACAATGGTCGCGCAAAGCGGCGCGCCGCTGTTCATCCTCTCCTTCCGTCACCGCGACGAGCTGACCGCGCTGGCCCAGCGCGCCGGCTGGCAGCCGATTGCCGCGCGGCGGAGCGAGCATGCCGAAGGTCGCTTCGTCGCCTCGGGGGCTGAGGTGGCGATCGTCGACGCCCGCGGCGCGCTGGCCGAGGGGCGGGAAGGGGTGCGCGCGCTCGCCGATCCGGCCGAGGCGAATGCGGCCGCGCTTCTCGTGCTTCTTTCGCGCACCGACGAGGCGGCGCTCGAGGAGCTCCACGCCGAGGGCGCCACGCATTTCCTGGTCAGCCCCTTCTCCGAAGCCCAGCTGCTCCACGCCGTGATTTTCGCGCAGCGCCACGCCGAGCGGGTGGGCGGCCGGCGGCCGGCCCGGCGCGGCGGCGGCGAGGCCGGGGATGCCCCGTCCTGGACCTGGCGCAGGGGCTCGCAGACGGTGGAGCTCAGCCCCGCCCTCGCCCGCCGCGCCGGCCTCGGCGAGGAAGCGGGGCAGCGGATCAGTCTGATGGACCTGTTCCGTCGACTCGACGCCGACGGCCGCCGCGCCGCGCGCGACGCCGTCGACCGGGTGCTCGCGACAGGCGGCTCGACCGCCTTCGCCCATGCCGACGTCGAGACCGAGGGCGCCCGGCTCGCCCACCATCTGAGGATCGAGAGCGACTCGGTGGTCGGCCGCACCGAGACCATCCTTCCGATCGAGGGGCCGGCGCTCCAGTCGCGCGACCCGATGACGGGAGTGCGCGACGCGCGGGCGGCGCGGGCCTGGATCGAGCGGCAGCTGGCGCTCGCCGGCGGGGCCGAGCCGGCTTTGGTGCTGCTGCTCCTCGCGGTCAGCCGGTTCGACACGATCAACGCCGCCTTCGGCCGAAGCACCGGCGACGCCGTGCTTCAGGCGGCGGCGCGGCGGATCGAGCGCTGCGTCGAGGCCGACGGCCGCCGCCGCTTCGTCGCGCGCCTCGCCGGCGCCGAGTTCGCGGTGCTGCTGGCGGCGCCGGCCAGCCTTGCCGAAGGCCGCCTGCTGGCCGGCCAGATCGTCGAATCGCTGGGCCGTCCGTTCATGTCGGGCGACCATGTCGTCACCCTCGGCAGCCGGGTCGGGGTGGCGGCGTCGCAGTCCGGCGACGACAGCGCCGCTTTGCTCCGCCGCGGCAGCGCTGCGCTCGCCGAAGCGAAAGCGGGGGAGGGCGGGCCGGTCCACGTCCTCGACGCCGGCGCGGCGAGCGACAACGCGCTGAGCGACCGGCTCGAGATCGACCTTCGCCGGGCGCTCGACAAGGACGAGATCGAGATCCTCTTCCAGCCGCAGGTGGCGGTGGCGAGCCGGCGGATCGTCGGCGCCGAGGCCTTGGCACGGTGGCGGCACCCCGAATATGGCGAGCTCGGCGCCGCCATCCTGTTCGGGGTCGCCGAGCGCTCGGACTATCTCGCCCAGCTTTCGGACCACGTCCAGCGCAAGGCGGTGACCGCGGCGGCGGCCTGGCCCGCCTCGCTCGCGCACCTGCGCCTGTCGGTCAACATCACCGCCGCCGACATCGTCCGGCCGGGCTTCGCCGCCCAGTTCCTGGCGCTGGTCGCGGAGAGCGGCTTCGCGCCCGGGCGGCTCACCGTCGAGGTGACCGAGAGCGGCCTGATCGAGGACCTCTCGGCGGCGGCGGGCCTGCTCGCCAGCCTCCGCCAGGGCGGCCTGCGCGTCGCCATCGACGATTTCGGCACCGGCTATTCGAGCCTCGCCTATCTGAAGGCACTGCCGCTCGATTACCTCAAGATCGACAAGCGCCTCGTCGAGGATATCGGCGGGAGCGCGCGCGACCGGGTGGTGGTGCGAAGCGTCATCGACATGGCGCGCTCATTGGGCCTCGAGGTGATCGGCGAAGGGGTGGAGAGCGACGAACAACTCGCTCTGCTCGCCCGCGAAGGCTGCACGCTCTACCAAGGCTTCCTCTGCTCGCCGCCGGTGAGCTCCAAAGAACTGGCGGCGCTCGTCTCCTGAACTTCGGCTTGCCGAATCCATGTGTGACGATGTAACATCACTAGATGGATTTCTTCGACCGCGTCTTCAGCCTGTACGGAACGCTGCTGGCGAACCTGTTGCTGCTGACGGGCATGGCCTCTACGCTGTCTGGAGACTGGTGCGAGGCGCTGGAATGCCGGGGCGGAACCTATCCCGGCGGGGTCCGCCTCATCGGCCTTCAACCCACCTACCTGCCGCAGGCGTGGCGTCCCTATGTCGACAATTCCGGCCACTACCCTGCGGAGCAAAACGCTCCGGATTGTCCGAAGCCGCGCGCCGGCGGCAGCGGCGTCTTTGTGCTCGAAGCTCCGTTGCCGCACGGCTTCGACCCCGAGGGCTTTCCCGGGCAGAAGCTTTATGCCTGCGTCAGGGTGACGTTCGACGGTGCCGTCGCGGCGGCGAGGCTCGTCGCCGGCACCGGCAGGCCCGCACTAGACCGCGCGCTGTTGCGGAAAATCACCCGCGGCGGATGGCGCTTCGCGGTTCCGGATGGAGCCCCGGATGCCTGGCAGCGGGTCAGGCTCGACGCCGGGCCACCCGACGTTCAGATCATCCCTTACTTGCGGCTGGAGTAGCCGCCGCGAAGCGCCGGATCGCGGCCCACAAAGCCTCGACATCGGCCCGCTCGGTCTCCGGCGCGCCGATCGAAATTCGGACCATCCAGCGGCCGCCGGCGAGGGCCGGGGTGACGAAGGCCTCGCCGGAGCGGTTGAGGGCGTCGGCCCAGGCGCGGTTGTGGGCGTCGAGCGCCTCGCCTTCGAGGCCGGGCGGGGCGTGGCGGACGCAGACGGTCTGGAGCACGACCGGGGCGACGACTTCCCATTCGGGGGCGGCGTCGACCTCATCGGCCAGCCACTGCGCGTTCGCCATGTCGCGCCGCAGCCGCGCCTGGAGGCCGGACACGCCTTGCTCGCGGATCAGGAACCAGAGCTTCAGCGCCCGGAAGCGGCGGCCGAGCGGGATCGAGGTGTCGCGCAGGTTGCGGACCTCCTCGTCGACCGCCGAGCGCAGGTAGCTCGGGCTGGTCGACATCACCCGGATCAAATGCTGCTCGTCGCGGACATATTGGAGCGAGCAGTCGAACGGCGCGCCGAGCCATTTGTGGGCGTTGACGACGAGGCTGTCGGCGCGCTCCACGCCGTCGAACATCCAGCGGCATTCGGGGAGGATCATCGCGCTCCCGGCCATCGCCGCGTCGACGTGGAGCCAGAGGCCGTGCCGCCCGGCGAGAGCGGCAATGGGGACGAGCGGGTCGACCGAGGTGGTCGCGGTGCCCCCGACGGCGGCGACGACGGCGCAGGGCCTGTTGCCGGCCGCGAGGTCCGCCGCGATCGCCTCGGCCAGCGCTTCGGGACGCATCGCGAACGCCTCGTCGACCGGCACCATCCGGACGTTGCCGCGGCCGAAGCCGGCGAGCAGGGCGGCCTTTTCGACCGAGCTGTGGCTGCTCGCCGAGGTGTAGACGGTGAGCGGCGCGGCTTCGGCCTGAAGGCCGCCGCGGGCGAGGCCGTAATCGGTCGTCCGCTCGCGCGCGCAGAGCAAGGCGACGAGCGTGCTGGTCGAGGCGGTGTCCTGGATCGCGCCCTTCCACGCGTCCGAAAGGCCGGCCATGCGCCGGAACCAGTCGACCGCGACTTCCTCGACCTCGGTGAGGGCGGGCGAGGCCTGCCAGGAGAGGCCGAGCACGCCGAGGCCGGTGCCGGCGAGGTCGCCGAGCACTCCGGCGAGCAGGGCGTTGGACGGAAAGAAGCCGAAGAAGCGCGGGTGCTGCCACCAGGTGAGGTTCGGCGCGACCACCCGGTCGAGGTCGGCGAGGATCGAATCGAACGGCTCCGGCTGGTCGGGCGGCTCGGCCGGCAGCAGCGCCCGGACCTCGCCCGGGCGGGTCGGCGGCTGCACCGGCCGCGAGGGGAGCGACGCGCTGAGGTCGGCGAGCCAGTCGATCAGGGCGTGGCCGTGGCGGCGGAATTCCTCGGGGCTCATGCCGCCTCCGCCGCGAGGATTCGCGCCAGGCCGCGGCTCAATTGTACCGCGCCGTTGATCCGGCTCGCCGCGTCCGGCCAGGCCCGGGTGACGACGAGCTTGCTGTCGGGCCGGAGCTTGGCGCTGCCCTTGAGGCGCTGGACATAGGCGATCAGCCCCTCGAGATCGGGGAATTGGTCGTTGTGGAAGTGGACGAGAGCGCCCTTGGGGCCGACGTCGAGCTTCGCCACCATCGCCCTGCGGCAGTTCAGCTTGACCTCAATGACCTTGAGGAGGTTGTCGGTCTCGGCCGGGAGCTTGCCGAAGCGGTCGATCAGCTCGGCGGCGAACGGCTCGATCTCCTCGGCCTTCTCGAACTCGTTCATTCGCCGGTAGAGGCCCATCCTGAGGTCGAGATCGGGGACGTAATCGTCAGGGATCATGATCGGCGCGTCGACATTGATCTGCGGCGAGAATTCGTCGGCGGGCTTCAGCCGCCCGCCGCTCTTGGCCTCGAGGATCGCCTCCTCCAGCATCGACTGGTAGAGCTCGAAGCCGACCTCCTTGATATGGCCCGATTGCTCGTCGCCGAGCAAATTGCCGGCGCCGCGTATGTCGAGGTCGTGGCTGGCGAGCTGGAAGCCGGCGCCGAGGCTCTCGAGATTGGCGAGCACCTGCAGCCGCTTGTCGGCGGTCTCGGTGACCGTCCGGCTCTCCGGCGTGGTGAAATAGGAATAAGCGCGGGTCTTGGCGCGGCCGACCCGGCCCCTCAATTGGTAGAGCTGGGCGAGCCCGAACCGGTCGGCGCGGCTGACGATCAAAGTGTTGGCCGACGGGATGTCGAGGCCGGATTCGACGATCGTCGTCGAGAGCAGGACGTCGTACTTGCGGTCGTAGAAGGCCGACATCTTCTCCTCGACCTCGGTCGGCGGCATCTGGCCGTGGGCGGTGACGAAGCGGACCTCGGGCACCTCGTCGCGCAGATATTGCTCGAGGTCGGGAAGGTCGGCGATTCGCGGCGCGACGAAATAGGTCTGGCCGCCGCGATAATGCTCGCGCAGCAAAGCCTCGCGGATCACCACCGGGTCCCACGGCATGACGTAGGTCCTGACCGCCAGCCGGTCGACCGGCGGGGTCTGGATCACCGACAGCTCGCGAAGCCCGGACATCGCCATCTGCAGGGTGCGGGGGATCGGAGTCGCGGTCAGCGTAAGGACGTGGACGTCGGCCCGCAGCGCCTTGAGACGCTCCTTGTGGGTGACCCCGAAGCGCTGCTCCTCGTCGACGATGACGAGGCCGAGATTCCTGAACTCGATGCCCTTGGCGAGGATCGCGTGGGTGCCGATGACGATGTCGACCTGGCCCGTCTTCAGCCGCTCCTTGGTCTCCTTCGCCTCCCTGGGCGGGACCAGGCGGGAGAGGCGGCCGATCTCGATCGGGAAGCCGCGGAAGCGCTCGACGAAGGTGTTGAAATGCTGGCGGGCGAGCAGGGTCGTCGGGCAGATCAGCGCGACCTGGAGCCCGGCCATGGCGGCGGCGAAGGCGGCCCGCAAGGCGACCTCGGTCTTGCCGAAGCCGACGTCGCCGCAGACCAGCCGGTCCATCGGCTTGCCGGCCTCGAGGTCGGCGAAGACGTCGGCGATGGCCCGGTCCTGGTCCTCGGTCTCCTCATAGGGGAAGCGGTCGGCGAAGGCGGCGTAGCTGGTGTCGGGCTCGATCACCGTGCCGGGATGGAGCGCCCGCTCGGCGGCGACCCGGATCAGCTCGCCGGCGATCTCGCGGATTCGCTCCTTCATCCGCGACTTGCGGCGCTGCCACGCCTCGCCGCCGAGCCGGTCGAGGACCACGCCGTCCGCGCCCGAGCCGTAGCGCGACAGGATGTCGAGATTCTCGACCGGGATGTAGAGCTTGTCGCCGCCGGCATATTCCAGGGCGACGCAATCGTGCGGGCTGGTGCCGACCGGGATCTGGGTCAGCCCCTCGTAGCGGCCGATGCCGTGGTCGGCGTGGACGACGAGGTCGCCCGGCGTCAGCGTCGCCAGCTCATTGAGGAAGGCGTCGGCGGACTTGCGCCGCTTGCGCCGCCGCACCAGCCGGTCGCCGAGCATGTCCTGCTCGGTGAGCAAGGCGAGATCGCCGGTGGTGAAGCCGTGGTCGAGCGGGAGGACGGCGAGGGCGACAATTCCTCCCCTCCCTGGAAGGGAGGGGCTGGGGGTGGGTAGCGAGCCGTCAGGCTCGCCGTCGTCCGCGGAGACCGGACGCGTCGCTTCGCCCCGCGTACCCACCCCCGTCCCCTCCCTTCCAGGGAGGGGGGTGGAAGCGCCCAGCGCCTCCTGCCAGGTATCGACTTCGACGGCCTTCCTGAGGCCGTGATCGGCGAGCAGGCCCTTGAGCCGGTCCCGGGCGCCCACGGAATAGCTCGCCAGCACGACCTTCTTCTTGGCGCGCCTGAGGCCGGCGATATGGTCGACCACCGCCTCGTAGACATTGGCGTTCTGCGAGCGCTCCGGGGCGAAGTCGCGGGCCGAATCAACTCCGAAATCGAGCACCGTGGCGCTTTCCGGCTCGTGGAACGGCGTCGCGAGATGGAGCGGCCGATCGGCGATCAACGCCTCCCACTCGTCACGCGTCAGATAGAGGCTTTCCGGCTCCAGCGGCCGGTAGGAGCCGGGATCGGACGACTGTGCGCGCCGGCGATTCTCGTAATAATCGGCGACCGCTTCGAACCTTGCATCGGCGGCGCCGGCGTCGTGGGCGTCGCGGACGATGAGGTCGTCGGGCGAGAGATGGTCGAACAGGGTGGCCAGCCGCTCCTCGAACAGAGGCAGCCAATGGTCGATACCGGCAAGCCGCCGCCCGTCCGAGACCGCCTGGTAGAGGGGATCGCCGGTCGCGGTGGCGCCGAATTTCTCGCGGTAGCGGGCGCGGAAGCGCTTGACGCTTTCCTCGTCGAGCAGGGTCTCGGACGCCGGCAGCAAGGTGAAGCCGGCGTCGGCTCGGCCCGTCGTGCGCTGGGTGCCCGGATCGAAGCGGCGGACGCTCTCGATCTCGTCGCCGAAGAAATCGAGCCTCAGCCCTTCGCTCTCGCCCGAGGGGAAGAGGTCGACGATTCCGCCGCGCACGGCGAACTCGCCGGCGTCGGCGACCGCGTCGGTGCGCTGGTAGCCGTTGGCGAGCAGCAGGGCGGCGAGCCGGTCGAGGTCGATCCGTTCCCCGGGCGCGAGCCGGGCGACGAGCTGGCGGATCCGGAACGGGGTGAGCGTGCGCTGCGTGGCGGCATTGACGGTGGTGACCAGCAGCTGCGGCTTGTCCGCCTTGCGCTGGAGCGCGTGAAGGGTCGCCAGTCGCTCGGCGGTCGAGCGCAGCGAAGGCGACGAGCGGTCGTAGGGCAGGCAATCCCAGGCCGGGAAGGCGAGCACCTCCAGCTCCGGCGCGAAATAGCCGGCGGCGTCGGCGAGCGCCCGCATCGCCGCCTCGTCCGGCGCGACGAACACTGCGCGCCCCTTGGCGGCGCGGGCGAGGTCGGCGGCCAGCCAGGGCAGGAAGCCGGCCGGCGCCCCGGCCAGCGTCATCGGCGATTTGGCCGAAAGGATGCGCTGGAGATCGGTCATCCTTCCCCCTCCCCTTGATTGGGAGGGGTAGGGGAGGGGTGGAGTCTCCGGAGGCACCGCGCGGTTCGCGTAGTCCACCCCCACCCCAACCCGCCCCCATCAAGGGGGAGGGGGCTCATCGTCGCGTCCACACTCACTCTGGGTGCCTGATATAATTGAGCTCCCGCATCCGCCGCATGAGCGGACCTTCGAAGCGCTCGGGCGGCGGCGCGGTTCCGATCGCCCAGGCCATGATGTCGACGTCCTGCTCCTCGAGCAGGGCCTCGAACCAGCCGAGCTCCGGCTCGTCCCACGCCTCGGCCGCGGCGTCGAAGAACCCGCCGATCAGCAGGTCCGCCTCGCGCGTTCCGCGGTGCCAGGCGCGGAAGCGCAGGCGCTTCATTCGGGCGTCGCGGTCCAGGGGGAAGCTCCATGCGCAAAAGGCCGCTCTGCGGAAATGCAGGCGGCTTCGAGGGGCTCCATCTAGGCCCGCTGAGCCGGGATTTGAAGGCCAATCCCCCCTCCCTGCGTGCAAGGAGGGGATTCCGTCAGCCGCGCATTTCCCGGGGACTCTTGCCGGTCCAGCGCTTGAAGGCGCGCGAGAGAGCGGCGGGGTCGGAGAAGCCGAGCAGATAGGCCGCCTCGGCCACCCGCCGCTTGTCGTCGACGATGTAGCGGAGCGCGAGCCTGTGCCGAAGGTCGTCGAGCACGCGCTCGAAGCTGGTCCCTTCGGCCCTCAGCATCCGAAACAGGCTCGCCCGGCTGACTCCGAGCCGGCGCGCCGCGTTCGTCATCCTCGCTTCGCCCGTGTGCAGGAGCGGCACCAGCAGAGCCTCGAGCTTGCCGCGGGTCGAAGCGGCCCCGTCGAGCGCCTCGAGCAGGGCGTCCGCGCGCTCGCGCAATATGGCGAGCACGTAGGCGGAATGGGTCGGCGGCCTCATCGTCATCCAGCTGTCGTCGGCGACGAGGACGGCGTTCCACTTGCTCTCGAAGAGGAGCGGCACGTTGAAGATGCGCTCATATTCGTCGCGATAGGGCGGCTCGGCATGGGTGAAATGGACCGCCTTTAGGAAGGTGGGCGACATCTCCGCCCGGCCCGACGATGCCGCCATCCGGGCGAACGAGGATTCGGTGAGCTCGGGAAAGTCGTTGGGGTTCTTGCGCATGTCGACGAGCCAGGTCCCCGCCTCGTCCCGGCGGATGACCATGCGCTGGCCCTCGGCTTCCTCTTCCAGCTCGACGTCGATGGCGAGGCGGACGTAGCGGCCGAGATGCTCGAAGGCGTCGGCATAATTGTCGCTGGCCTGGCCCATCAGCCCGACGATCGACAGCTGGGTGATGTCGAACGCTTCGCCGAAATGGAGCGCCAGCGCCGGGTCGCCGGTCATCGCTTTCGCTTCCCGCATCAGCGCCGCGTAGCAGGCGAGAGGGAGGCGCCGGTCCTGGTCGGTCAGGTCCCCGGCCGCGATCCCGGCGCGGCGGCAGAGTTCCTCCCGATCGGCGCCCTTCGAGACGGCGAGGTCGGCCAAGGCCCGGGCGAAGCCGGCCGAAATGGTCGGCTCAAACACGGTCCCGCCTTTGCCTGATCCCTGCGATCATGTTTTCGATATCCGGCGCCATGTCCCTCGACCGGCTTCGCTTTAGGATCGGGCACAAGCAGGCGGGGGGCAAGACTCAAAGATGACAGCGATTTCCCTCTCGCACCTCGCGGCCGGGAGCCGCCTTTACGGCCTGATCCTCGCCGCTCTGGCCGTGCATATCGGCGCCGCCTGCGTCGCCATCCTCGCTGGATACGGCGCGATGGCGGTCCGCAAGGGCGCCCCTCTCCACCGCCGCTTCGGTCTGGTTTTCGTCGGATCGATGCTGGCGATGGCCGTCACGGCGTCGTTCCTCGCATTGCGAATCCACGAGCGGGGCAACATCGCTGCCGGAATCCTCGCTTTCTACCTCGTCCTCAGCGCCTGGATCACGGTCCGGCGCGAGCCCGGCCGGATCGGCCAGGCCGAGCGCGCGGCCGCCGGCATTCCGTTGGGTGTCGCGGCTTTGATGCTCCTCTCCGGACTCCAGGCGGCGGCGAGCCCCGCCGGCCTCGATGGCTATCCGGCCGGCCCCTATTACGCCCTCGCGATCGTCGCCGGCCTTCTGCTCGCCGGCGACGTGGCGATGATCCGCCGCGGCGGCCTGTCCGGCCCCCGCCGCCTCGCCCGCCACGCCGGGCGGATGGGCTTCGCTTTCTTCATGGCGGCGAGCTTCTTCTTCATCGGCCGGCAGAAGCTGATGCCGGAGTGGATGCAGGGCTCGACGATCCTCTATGGGCTCGGCCTCGCTCCGCTCGCGATGACCCTCTACTGGCTGGTCCGCCTGCGCTTCCGGGCGCGACGGCCGGCGCCCACCGGCTGATCCGGCTCAGCCGCCAAGGCTGACGACGATCTTGCCGGTCGCGTGCCCCGCGGCGAGGTCGGCGAGCGCCTGTGGCGCCTGCTCCAGCCCATGGCGCACGTCCACCACCGGCCGGATCGTCTCATTCGCCGCCCATTCCGCGAGGGTCGCGAGATCCTCGCTCCTGCCTTTGGCGACGAAGGCCACGAGCTTCTCGCTCGAGACCCTCGAAACGGCCATCCCCCAGATCAGCCGCGCAAAATGGCGCAGCATGAAGCGCAGGCTCGGCTCTCCGCCGCCGGCCGTCATCCCGGCGCAGACGACTCGTCCACCCGGCTGCAGCGCCCGCCGGTTGCGAGGGAAGCCGTGCGGGCTCGCGACATCGAAGATCATGTCGAAACGCTCCGGCCCGGCGGTGAAATCCTCCTCGGCATAATCGAGGGCGCGGTCGGCGCCGAGCGAGCGGACCAGATTGCTTTTGCCGCGGCTGCACACCGCGGTGACCTCGGCGCCGAGCGCCCGGGCGATCTGGATCGCGAAGGTGCCGATGCCGCCGCCGGCGCCGTTGACGAGCACGGTCTCGCCCGCCCGAAGGCCGCCTTTGTCCCGCAAACCCTGGAGCGCGGTCAGGCCGGCGACCGGTAGAGAGGCCGCTTCCTCGAACGAAAGCGCCGGCGGCTTCGGCGCCAGCTTGTCCTCGTTGATGCAGGCATATTCGGCGAAGGCCCCGCGGCAGATTCCGAAAACCGCGTCGCCGGGCTTCAGAGTGCAGCCGTCGCCGACCGCCTCGACGATGCCGGCGACGTCCACCCCGGGCCGGTTGAGCTTCGGGCGGCGCAGGCCCATCAGCAGCCGGGCGATGCGCGGCCTGCCGCGCATGAAATGGATGTCGAGCGCGTTCGCCGCCGCCCCCCGCACCCGGATCAGCACCTCGCCCGGCCCGGGGACCGGCCTTTCCACCTCCTCGACGCCGAGCACGTCGAGCGGGCGCCCGTAGCGATGGTAGACGAGTGCCTTCATTCCGTTCCCCGATCCTCCACGTGTATTATTCATCTAACACGCCGGGCGACATGGCCGGAAGCGTCAAAAACATGATCGCAGGCGTCGCGTCCCGCGAGTAGCGGGCCGGAGCGAAGGCGGATAACAACGCTCGCATGCGGCCCGAAATCCTCAACCCCCTGTTCGCCGAAGTGGAGGTGCTGAAGGGCGTCGGGCCGGCGCTGGCCAAGCCGCTCAAGCGGCTGGGTCTGGAGCGGGTGGTGGACGTGCTGTTCCACCTCCCCACCGGCTGGATCGAGCGCAAGCGGGTCGACATCGTCGACATGGCCGACGCCGGCTCGGTGGTGACGGTGCTGGTCACTCCCGTCGACTATCGCCAGGGCGGCCCGCGAAGCCCGTTCCGGGTCCACGCCACCGACCGCGCCGGCAACTACCTCACCCTCACCTACTTCAACAATCCGGGCTGGGCGAAGAAGCAGCTGCCGATCGGCGAGCCGAAAATCGTCTCCGGGCGGATGGAGATGTACGGCCAGGAGCTCCAGATCGTCCATCCGGACTATGTCCTGCCGCTGGCCGAGGCGCTCGATTTGCCCGAGCGCGAGCCGGTCTACGCCCTCTCCGAAGGCCTCACCAACCGCCGGATGGGCGATCTCGCCGCCCAGGCGCTGGCGCGGCTGCCCACGCTCGGCGAATGGATCGAGCCGAGCCTGCTCGATCGCCGCGCCTGGCCGGGCTGGGAGGAGGCGCTGGTGGGCGCCCACCACAGCCGCAACACTGCCGCGGCCCGCGACCGGCTCGCCTATGACGAGGTCTTCGCCAACCAGCTCGCCCTGATGCTGGTCCGCGCCAGCGCCCGCCGCCGCCGCGGCGTCCCGCTCGAGGGCGACGGCCGCCTCCGCGCCATGCTCCGGCTGCCTTACGCCCCGACCGGCGCTCAGCGGCGCGCGATGGGCGAGATCGAGGGCGACATGGCCCAGCCCGCGCCGATGCTTCGCCTGCTCCAGGGCGATGTCGGATCGGGCAAGACCCTGGTCGCGCTCGAGGCCCTGCTGATCGCCGTCGAGGCGGGGGCCCAGGGCGCGATGCTGGCGCCGACCGAGATCCTCGCCCGCCAGCATTTCGAGACCCTGTCGCGCCAGCTCGCCGGCCTTCCGGTCAATCTCGCCATCCTCACCGGCCGCGAGAAGGGACGCGCGCGCGAATCCTGCCTGATGGGGCTGGCCGATGGTTCGATCAACATCCTCGTCGGCACCCACGCCATCTTCCAGCAGGCGGTGGCCTACAAGCGCCTCGGCCTCGCCGTGGTCGACGAGCAGCACCGCTTCGGGGTCGCCCAGCGGATGATGCTCGCCCAGAAGGCGGCGCACCCGCCGCATTTGCTGGTGATGACCGCGACCCCGATCCCGCGCACGCTCACCCTCACCCAATATGGCGAGATGGACGTCAGCCGCCTCGACGAGATGCCGCCGGGCCGCCAGCCGGTCGAGACCCGCGTGCTGAGCGCCGAGCGGCTGCCCGAAGTGGTCGACGGCCTCGCCCGCCACATCGCCCGAGGCGGCCAGGCTTATTGGGTCTGCCCGCTCGTCGAAGAGTCCGAAGCGAGCGACCAGGCCGCCGCCGAGGAACGGGCGCGGGTGCTTCAGCTCCGCTTCGGCGCGAAGGTCGGCCTCGTCCACGGCCGGATGAAGGGGCCGGAGAAGGATTCCGTCATGGCCGCCTTCCAGCAGGGCGCGATCTCGGTGCTGGTCGCGACCACCGTCATCGAGGTCGGGGTCGACGTGGCCAACGCCACCCTGATGATCGTCGAGGGCGCCGACCGCTTCGGTCTCGCCCAGCTGCACCAGCTGTGGGGCCGGGTCGGGCGTGGCGAGGCCCGCTCGGTCTGCCTGCTGCTGCGCGGCGACAAACTGAGCGAGACGGCCCGCGCCCGCTTGGCCTTGATGCGCGAGACCAACGACGGCTTCCGGATCGCCGAGGAGGATCTGCGCCTGCGCGGCGCCGGCGAGATATTGGGCACGAAGCAGTCCGGCGAGGCCCAGTTCCGCCTCGCCAGCCCCGAGCAGATCGGCGAGCTTGCGCAGGCGGCCAGCGACGACGCGCGCCTGCTGGTCGACCGCGACGGCGGACTCCAGGGCCCGCGCGGTCAGGCCGCGCGCGTGCTTCTCTACCTCATGGAGCGCGACGCGGCGGTGGAGCTTCTGAGGAGCGGCTAGCGACGAGCAGCAGCCGCTTCATGCCGGGCGCAAAGGGGGTGTCCTCCACGTCGCCGAACAGGCCTTCCACCGGCAGCCCGGCCGCCTCGACCATCCGGACCAGCTCTCCCGATGTCACGACATAATGGGCGTAGAGGAGCGGGTGCACTCCCTCGCCGAGCCTCAGCTCCGCCTTCGTCTTCAGAACAGAGAGCCGCGAGTCGTAGCTGTAGCGCGACCGATAGGTGCCGCCCTCGAACGCCACCTCTCGCGTCTCGGCGAGCGGAAAGAGGGATTCCGCGCAGCACGACGTGTCGAGGATCAACCGGCCGCCCTCCGCGACCCGCTCGGCGAGCGAAGCGATGAACGCGCGCATCTCGCCGGGCGGGAAGTAGGACAGGCTGTTGCCGAGGCAGAGCACGCCGTCGAACCGCTCCTGAAGGTCGAGGGACCGCATGTCGCCGCGGCGGAAAGTCGCGGAAAGTCCCTTTCCGGCCCGCCGCGCCCGACGAACCGCCTCTTGGGAAAGGTCGATCGCAACGACCTTATGGCCCTCCCGGGCCAGCGCGAGCGCATGCCGGCCCGCGCCGCACGGCACGTCGAGCAGGCTCGCGGGAGGGGGTGCGAGGTGGCGGCCAAGGAAGGCGACGTCCGCTTCGGTGGCCGCGTCCGGGACCATCGTCTCCCAGAAAGAGTTCACAGGCGCTGTGAAGAAACTACTGTACCAATCTGACGGCACATCGAAATCTTTTTCCATTGGAGGTCATCCTGAAATCGCGGGAAAGGGCGCGGCGAAGGCGCCGCGGCTCGATGTTCCAGCGCCGGGCCAATGGCCGCGGCGACTTCAGGCGATGACAGGCAGAGGCCTACTCCAAAGGTGATTGCAGGCTAGGCCGGCTCGAAAGGTCGCGCAAGATGATGCTCCTCCCCGGAACGGGGAGGAATTAAGGGACGAGGATCCCGTGCTTCTTCTTCCCGGCGGAGACCCGCACCTCGCAATCCACGACAAGGGTCATGTCCTCGCTCGCTTTCTCGCCGTCCACCTTCGCGCCGCCCTGCTGGATGAGCCGCCGCGCCTCGTTCCTCGAGGCGACGAGGCCGAGGCGGACCAGGGCGTCGCTGAGCAGGATGCGCCCGCCGGCCTTGACCGTCGGCAGCGACTCGCCCGAAGCGCCTTCCTCGAAGGTCTTGCGCGCGGTCTCCCCGGCCATGGCCGCGGAGTCCTTCCCGTGGGCAAGGGCGGTCGCCTCGTCGGCGAGGATCTTCTTGGCGGTGTTGATCTCGGCGCCCTTGAGCGCCTCGAGCCGCGCCACCTCGTCGAGCGGCAAATCGGTGAACAGGCGAAGGAAGCGGCCGACGTCGCCATCCTGCGCGTTGCGCCAGAATTGCCAGTAATCGTACGGGCTGAGCTGGTCGGCGTTGAGCCACACCGCGCCTTTCTCGGTCTTGCCCATCTTGGCGCCGTCGGCAGTGGTGAGCAGCGGCGTGGTGACTCCGTAGAGCTGGGTGCCGTCGATCCGCCGCGCCAGCTCGATGCCGTTGACGATATTGCCCCATTGGTCCGAGCCGCCGAGCTGAAGCCGGCATGCCGCCCGCCGAGACAGCTCGAGGAAGTCGTAGGCCTGGAGGATCATGTAGTTGAACTCGAGGAAGGTGAGCGGCTGCTCGCGCTCGAGCCGAAGCCGGACGCTGTCGAAGGTCAGCATCCGGTTGATGGTGAAATGCGGGCCCACGTCGCGCAGCAGCTCGATGTAGCCGAGCGTGCCCAGCCAGTCGGCATTGTTGATCATCAGCGCGTCCGCCGGTCCGTCCCCAAAGCTGAGGAAATGCTCGAACACCCGCCGGATGCTCGCGATGTTGGCGCCGATTTCCTCGTCGGTGAGCAGCTTGCGGCTCTCGTCCTTGCCCGACGGGTCGCCGACCTTGGTCGTCCCACCGCCCATCAGCACGATCGGCTTGTGCCCGGCCTGCTGCAGCCGGCGGAGCATCATGATCTGCACCAGGCTGCCGACGTGAAGGCTCGGCGCGGTGGCGTCGAAGCCGATGTAGGCCGGCACGACCTCGCGCTGGGCGAGC
>JAXDPA010000018.1:0-12806 GCA_034668685.1 Sphingomonadales bacterium
CGTCCGGTCCGGCGCCGCCGGTCAGCGTGTCCACCCCCTTGCCGCCGTAGATGAAGAAGGTGCCGTCACTCTCCAGATGGCCGTCGAAGGTCAAATTCTCGCCGGCCTCCAGCATCGAGGCGTTGACGAGCAGCTGCGCCCCGGCCGCCACCGTCGCGTCGGGCGAGACGATGTTGTAGCTGTAGAGCGAGGTCCCCGGATCGCCGAAGCGGGTGTCGGTCCCGCTGATGGGGACCAAAGTCTCGACCCCGGCCAGGGTGCCGAGCGTCACCCCGCCCGAATAATCGCCCTGAAGGCCGACCTGGTCGCTTCCCGTCCCTCCGTCGACGCTGTCGGCCGACGTGTAGGCCGAGCCGAAATAGGCCGCGTCGTTGCCGGCGCCGAGGTTGACAATGTCGTTGCCGCCGTCCTGGGCCCGGACGAGGTCGCCCGCCGCGCCGCCGGTCAGCACATTGTCGAGCCCGTTGCCGCGAAGGTCGCCCGCCCCCGCGCCGGTCCAGGTCAGCTTCTCGACATTGGCGGGAAGAGCGTAGCCGGAGAGCGCGGTACGCACCTCGTCGGCGGTGCCCTCCCCTGCATTCTCGGTCACGACGTCGCCGGCATCGTCGACCAGATAGATGTCGTTGCCGAGGCCGCCGGCCATCTGGTCGGCGCCGGCGCCGCCGTCGAGCGTGTCGCCGCCGCCATTGCCGGTCAGGATGTCGGCGCCGGCGCCGGTGTGGAAGATGTCGTTGTTGCCACCGCCGACGACCGTGTCGGCGCCGCTGCCGGTGGTCACTTGCAGCGATTCGATATTGTCGAAGCTCACGCTTCGCCCGGCGCCGTCGCTGATCTGGCCCTGCAAGCCGGAGCCCCCGCCCGACGCCAGGATCGGCGCCGACATGGTCACGCTCGCCGTGGCGGCGCTGTAATCGACCCTGAGCGTGTCGAAGCCGGCGCCGCCGTCGACGAAATCGTGGCCGTTGGAGACTTCGACGAAGTCGCTGGAGCCGCCGGTATAGACCGTATCGTCGCGGGCGGCCGTCCCGGTGACGATATTGTCGAAGCCGCTCCCGGTGCGGAGCGTTCCGAAATATTCGAAATTGACCAGCGACGAGGCTGGGCCGGTGAAGGTGTTGGTCTTGAGATTCCAGACGACGTTGACGATCGCTCCGGAGAAGTCGGCGCTGATCCCATCCTCGCCGGCGCCGCCGTCGGCGGTATCCGTATAGCCGGTCAGGACGAGCACGTCGTTGCCGGCACCGAGCGAGACGGTGTTGAGGCCATCGCCGAGGGTGACCCGATCGTCGCCGCTGCCGGTGACGATCGAGAAGTTGTGGATGGTCGTAAAATCGACCTGCCGGGCGCCGCCGTCGCCGATCGCGCCGTTGAAGCTGCCGTTGCCGTCGCTTGCGAGCGGCCCCATGACGATGGCGGCGACCGAATCGCTCCAGTTGACCGACAGCCGGTCGAGATAGCCGGTCGGCCCTCCGTTCACACTGGCGTGGCCGTTGCCGGACACGGCGATCACGTCCGCGCCGTCGCCGCCGTTCAGGACGTCGTTGCCGCCGCCGCCGATGATGAGGTCCTCGCCGCCGGTGCCGGTGATCGAATCGGCCGCGGCGCTACCGGTGATCTCGAGCCGCTCGATCGAGGTGAAATCCACCTGGCGGCCGCTGCCGTCCCCATAGCTCCCGTCATAGCCGCCGTCGGTCGCGTTCGCTGCCGGCGCGGCGAGGGTCGAGATGCCGGTCGGGGAATCGCTGAAGTCGATCACCAGCCGGTCGAGCCCGGCGCCGCCGGCGGCATGGTCCGAGCCGAGGCCCGAGACGGTCAGCACATCGGCGCCGTCGCCGCCGGAAAGCGTGTCGCTGCCGGGGCCGCCGTCGAGCGCGTCGTTGCCGGCGCCGCCGGAAAGAATGTCGTCGCCGCCGCCGCCGTTGAGGTCGTCGTTGGCCGCGCCGCCGTTCAGGGTCTCGCCGGCCGCTCCCCCCGAAACGAGGTCGGCCGCGGTGAAGAGCTGGCCTTTGATCGCGGTTCCGCTGCCGTCCGCGGTCGTGTCGGGCGTGCGCCAGGCGACGGCGAGGTCGCCAGACGGCAGAGCGGTGAGGCTGGGCTGGATCTGCCAGCCGGCGCCGTTGGTGTCGACCAGCAGCTCCGGCCCCGAGCGATGGGCAGCGGAATCGAAGGCCTGGACGATGATCGAAGTGCCGTCCCCGTCGGTGTTGGCGTTGCGCGAATCCGCCCAGGCGACGGCGAAGCCGCCGCCTGGAAGCGCGGCGAGGCCGAGCGAATCATATTGGTCGGGAACGCCGTTCTCGACGACGAAGGCGGGGCCGGTGGGCACGCCCTGGCTGTCATAGACCCGCGCCCAGATGCCGGTGATGGCGGCGTTGAAAAAGGACAGATTCTCCCACACGATGACGAAACCGCCGGTGCTCAGCGCGGCGAGATGCGACGGTCCGACCAAGTCGGAGCCATACCACGTGAAGGGCAGGCCGGCGGCCGTGCCCGCGGCGGTGAAGACCTGGCCATGCGGGCTGCCGTCTGACCAGGTCGCGACATAATTGCCCGACGCCAGGACCTTGACCTCTCCGGCCGAAATGTTCGGGTTGGACCCGGAGAAGAGGATCCTGTCGGACGCCGTGGGCGCGCCGGAGGAATCGAAGGTGCGGACATGGGCCTCGCGAAGGGGACTGGAATTGGCAGAGGTCTGCTCCCAATGCGTCCAGGTGACGGCATAGCCGCCGCCGGGAAGCGCGGAGACCGAGCCGAATTCGTTGCTCCAGACGGCGAAGGTGTTTCCGGCGGGCGCCGGCCCGGCCAGGGTCACGGCGGAGCCGACCGGCGTGCCGGTCGAGTCGAAGCGCTGGGCCTGGACGATATCGTGCTGCGGGCCGGTGGTCACGACCCTGACGAAGCCCCCGTCGGAGAGGCCCGAAACGGCGCCCACGCCGGCGATCTCCGCGCCGACCTTCTGGCCGGCGGAGTCGAACACTTGGCCGTGGCCGGGGCCACCATTGTCGTACCAGAAGGCGACGAAGCCGCCGCCGGCGAGCTGCGTTATCGTCGGCGACCCCTGGTCCCCGGCCGCGCTGGTGTTGACGAGGAACTCCCCGCCCTTGCGCTTATAGATCATCTGCACCCCGTCCCCTGCTGCGGCCGGCGCGACGCCCATCGCGCGCGCCGGAGCCTCCCCGAAGGGCGAGCGTAATCGGACTGCGGTGACAGCGTCAAGGCATGGAATTCAAGGGGTAATTCCGGCCGGCGGGATGCTGTTCGGCTCAGTGCGGGATCATTCCTCCGAGGCCGTCGAGGATCGAGCGCTTCTTTTTCTTCTTGGGCTGATCGCCGTCGTTCGCGCCCTGGTCGTTGCGCTCCTCGCCGCGCATCATCGCCCCCATGTCCTGGCCGAGCAGGCCCATATAGGTCGACTTGACGCGCAGCTTGACCGTCCAGTCCGGATGCCAGGAGGCCGGGGCGCGGGCGGGGCGGACGGGATGGCTGAAATTGGCTTGTCCCCCGAAGGCGGTCAACGTGAACATCGACGCCTGCCCGGCATGGGCGACCTCGGCGGGAACGGTGCAGCGGTCGGCGGTGCCCGGCATCAGCACGCGCTGCTGGACCAGACGGGCGATCTCGCCTTCCGACATATAGTCCATCATCGGCGCCGTCTGGACCTCGGACGAGGTCCACATCACCATGTCGCCATTGCCGCCGGCGCCCATCGCGGTCGCGAACCAGGCGCGGGCGCCCGGCACCGGCTGCCAGACCACCGGCACCGCGCCCGACGGCGATGCGGCCTGCGAGACCAAGGTCACCGGCGCCAGGAAATCCTGCCCCGGCCCGAGGGTGAAGCGGATCTCCGGGCTGTAATTGCCGTGGACGACATGGTCGCCGACAAGCGAGGCGTTCTGGGGCACCCGGGTCCTCGATTTCTCGTTCGGCCACTCGCCGTAGGTGCCGAAGCGCGAGGCGGACGGGCCGAGCTCGGGGTGTACGTTCATGTTGGCGAAGGCCGGCGGCAGTCGGCCGGCGCTGATCGTCGCGAAGTCGATCACCACCGGCTGGCCGGGCCGGGCATGCTCGCCGCAGCCCCAGTAGATGAGGATCCGCCCGCGCGGCCGCTCCATGTTCGGCGGGAAGCCGGTGGTCGGCTCCTCGGTGGCCGTCACCTGGCGGGGCGAAACCAGGGGCAGGCTCGGCCCGGCGCCGAGGCCGGCCGGAGGCAGATGCTCGGCGGTCGGCTCGCCGGCCGGACGGGCGTTGCTGCCGAGCTCGAGGCGGAGCGTCTTCGCGTAGCCGCTCCCCATCCCGCCGCCGCGGCCCATCATCGCCCCGAGCACCGCGCCGGCGCTGGGCCGGCCGCCGCCCATCATCCCCCCCATTCCGGACAGGGTGTCCGCGGTCATCCAATAGACGGCCGTCCCTCCCCCGCCGGAACCCGGCTGCGCCAGCGCAAAGCCGCCGAGCGCCAGCGCGCCCGCTCCGGCCAGGAACAAAGCCGTTTTCGTCATGATGACCCCCTTTGTCGTTTCGGGGTCTTTATATCGCAGCCGTTTGGCCCCGCCAATGCGGATCGAGTCTCAGCCGGCGAGGCCGAGCCGCTCCGCCACCGCCTTGGCGTAATTGGGACCGACCTGGACGATCGCTCCGTCGCGAAGGACGAGCGCGTTGATCGTCTTGCCCATCCGCTGCACCTCGACGACGTTCGACGGCCGGGCGAAGGCCGAGCGGTGGACCCGGATCAGCTGGGCTGGATCCAGCTTCTCCTCGAGCGCGCGCATCGACAGGCGGACGATATGGCTGCGCGTCGCGGTGTGGAGCATGACATAGTCGCGCTGGGCCTCGATCCAGTCGATCGTCTCGACCGGAACGAACACCGCTCCGCTGCGGGTCGGCACCCACAGGCCGTCTTCGTGCGCGGCTGCCTGCCCCGCCTCGGCCATCGCCTCCGCCTTGCCGGCGAGCGCGCGCAGGCGCTTGCGGCGCTTGGCCCGCTCGACCGCCTGCCAGAGCCGGTCGAAGCGGACCGGCTTCAGCAGATAATCGGCGGCCTCGACCTCGAACGCGTCGGGGGCATATTGCTCGAAGGCGGTGACGAAGATGATCTCCGGCCGGTCCTCCTCCGCCAGGGTGGCGGCCACCCTGAGGCCGTTCTGCTCGGGCATCTGGATGTCGAGGATGGCGAGGTCCGGCTTCAGCCGTTCGATCGTCTCGGCGGCCTCGCGCCCGTCGCGGGCGGTGCCGACCACCTCGGCGCCCTCGATGTCCCTGAAGAAGACGGCGAGGCGCTCGAGCGCGAGCGGCTCGTCGTCGACCAGGATGGTCCTGAGCATGGTCACGCCACCAGCTCGAGCGAGGGCCGCCCCGCGATCGGAAGGCGGACGAGAGCGGTGAAGCCGTCGTCATAGCCGATCGTCTCCAGCCGCGCCTTGCGGCCGTAGATCACGTCCAGCCGCCTACGCGTGTTGGCGAGGCCGACGCCGGTACCGGACGGTGACCCGCCCGGTGCCGCGCCCTTGCGGCCGTTGTCGCTGACGGTGAGCAGGAGATCGTCGCCCTCGCGTCGGGCGCCGACCCGGACGATCACCGGCTCGCTGGTCGGGGCGACGGCATATTTGACCGCGTTCTCGACCAGGGGCTGGAGGATGAAGCTCGGCACCGGAAGGTCGAGCAGATCGTCGGCCGCGGCGAACTCGACCGTCAGGCGGTCGCCGAAGCGGATCGCCTCGATCTCGAGATAGGTCTGCAGCGTCTCGAGCTCCTCGCCCAGCGAAGTGGTTCCGCCGGTCTCGGCGACGAGCGCGGTGCGCAGGAAGTCGCAGAGCTTGCTCAGCATCGCCTCGCCCTGGCGGTTGCGGCCGGTGACGATCAGCGAGGAGATGGCGTTCAATGTGTTGAACAGGAAATGCGGGTTGAGCTGGAGCCGGAGCGCGGTCAGCTGCGCGGTCTGGGCCAGCGAGCGCGCCTCGACCAGCTGAAGCTCGCGGTCGCGCATCGCCGCGTGGGTGTGGAGGATCACGTAGATCGTCCCCAGCAAGCCGTAGAGCCAGGAGAAGCTGATGAAGTTGGACACCGTCCGGTTGATGACGTCGGGCGGGATCCGGTGCGCGGCCATGAAGATCCTGATGATGTGCCCGCCAGCGAGCGCGTCGAACAGCGAGAAGACGAAGGCGCAGAAGCAGACGGCCGCGAACACGCCTCCCACCTTCACCCACGGCCGAGCCTCGTTCAGCCGCGCCGCCGCCCAGTAGAGCGGAAGCGACATGAAGATTCCGAAGGCGATGCAGGTGAAGGTCAATCCGAAATCGTCGATCTCGGGCAAATGGCCGGTCGCGGCGACGATCGGCATGACGAACAGGATCGAGGTGAACAGCCAGACCCCGAGGGTGAGCTTGACCGCCTGGCGGAAGATTTCGGGGTGGCGGGTGATTTCGGCGTCCATGGCGGCTTTCCAGTCGGGGCGTCGGGCGAGGTTTAGCGTGATTCGACGGTTCGCGCGCCGGTCTTCGTCGCACGAACCGCGGCTTTGGCAGACTCAGCCGGGCTTCCTGGGCGCGGGAGGCACGGGCGTCGTTTCGTCGACGATCAGCTTCCAGCCGGCGCGCCGGCGCTGCCAGACGCGGACATAATGACCGCGCGCCTCGACACCGTCCTTGGCCCAGGAGGCATTGCCGTAGGTGTAAGCGAGGTCGCCGCCGCGGGAGACGGCGCCGCCGGTCCGCTCGACGGTGAGCGTCGGCGGTCCCGCCGCCGCGGCCGCTACAAAGGCGGCCCGTCCGACCGCCGGCTGCGCGCCCATGCGCATCAGCCTTCCGTCGTCGGCGAGGGCGGCGGCATAGGCTTTCGGCGCATCCTCGCGCAGCGCCGCCGCCAGAGCGGCCTCGACGGCGAGCAGGCTTTCCCGCGCCTTGCCCTTCGAACCGACGCGCGGAGCGACCGGCAAGGCGACTACCGGCGCATCCTCGGCACTGGGCGGCGGCTCGAGGGTCGGCGTGCCGTGGTCGAGCAGCCAGCGCCAGCTGCCGTCCGACTTCCGCGCCCAGATCGTCAAGAACCAGCCGTGATAAAGATGCTCGCCCTCGCCGCCGAAATAGGGGCCGGTCGAAAAGCCGAGGTCTCCCGAAGCCGCGATCCCCGCATAAACGGGCCACCATCGGAGGCTGCCTTGCGGACCGTGGCCGGCGTCGAACCAGTCCTTCGCCCGCCGCGGATCGGGTGCGAACAGGATCGCTTCATCGTCGGCATAATGGCGGAAGGCCGGCAAATTGCCGTCCCGCTGGGCTTCGGCCGCGAAAGCGCGCTCGGCCTCGACCACGGGACGGACCGGATCGGCCGTCGGCGGTGCCGCGGAGACGATTAGGAGGGCCGCGGCGGCCCCGATCGGTCTGAGGATCACGGGCGACCTTTCAATCGAGGGACAGTGGAAGGCGGCGCCGAGGGGGTGACGGCGCCGCCTTCCGCGCCGGGTCAGCGGGTGCCGACGACGGCGGTGTCGCGCTGGGCGGACGCGATCGCGACCTGCCCCTCCGCCGAGCGGACGAGCTCGGCGCGGCAGCGGCCGATCGCGCTTGCCTCGTCGAGCGGAAGCGTCGGAGCGATTCCGCACAGGCGGTTGGCGGCGGCGCGGACCCGGCCCTGGAGGGTGGCGAGGCCGGCCGGCGTGGCGAGGTTGAGGTCGCCGGTCCGAACGGCGGCGCTGACCATGTCGCCGGAATAAGCGGGCTGGGCCTGGGCGACGCCGGCGAACGCGGCGGCGAGGGCGATCGGAGCGAGGTAGCGGATCATGGGTCTTTCCTTCCCTGTCGATTTCGGCCCGGGTCTGTGGCCGGGCGGTGATCGGCGGCTAGGCGGGCCCTGCGCAGCGCGCACGGGCGCCGCGACGGCGCACCGGACGGACGCTGCGAAGCGGCCGGGGCTGCGACGAAAGCTCGATCGCGAGCGACGAACTCGCAAGCCGTTCCCGAATGACCGACATGTAAGTTGCGCGCCGCACGCTACGGCCTATGCGGCGATCCGGTGCGGTGCTCCGACAAATCACGGCCGCCGGGGACCTTAAGAGTACAGCGGGTGTTCAGGCGCCATGCGGCAGCCGCCCGCCCTCCATCTGGACAAAGGTTGAATTTGGTGAACGATCGCGTGCTTTTCGGCTCGAAGCTGTTTCTTGCCCTGCTTCTTGGATCGACCGCCGGGACGCCCCTGCTCGCGGCGCTGCAGACCGGGACGGCACCGGCGCCGGCGCCGACACCCGCCCCCGCCCCCCCTTCGGCGACGCCGGCTCCCGCCGCCCCCGCCCCGGACGCGGACGAAGCGGACGACAGCGAGGGGCCGGCGATCGTCATTACCGGCACGCGCGAGCGCGGCGCGGTGATCAGCGACATCCCGCCCGAGAACCAGCTCAACCGCCGCGACATCCGCGCCACCGGGGCCGGCACGCTCCAGGAGCTGCTGAACGTCATCTCTCCGCAGACCCAGAGCGGCCGGGGCCGGGGCGGCGAAGCGCCGGTCCTGCTTTTGAATGGCCAGCGCATCTCAAGCTTCGGCGAGATCCGCGACATCCCGCCCGAGGCGATCGACCGGGTCGACATCCTCCCGGAGGAGGTCGCGCTTCGCTACGGCTATTCGGCCGACCAGCGGGTGGTGAACATCGTCACCCGCCGCCGCTTCCGCGCGGAGACCACCGAATTGAACGCGGGCGTCGCCACGGAAGGCGGCCGGGCCACCTACGGCGCCGAATTCACCTTCCTCAGGATCCAGGACGGCGGCCGCTTCAACCTCCACGCCGAATACAACCATGCCGGCAGCCTGCTGGAGAGCGAGCGCGACCTCGTCCAGAGCACGCCGTCGGCGCCTTTCTCGCTGACCGGCAATGTCGGCGCCTCGCCGTTCGGCGGCGAGATCGACCCGGCGCTGAGCGCGCTCGCCGGCCATCCCGTCACCGTCGCCGCCGTGCCCGCCTCGGCCACCGCCGGAGCGGCGCCGCTCTCCGCCTTCACCGGCGCCCAGAACGTGAGCGACGTCGGACGCTACCGCACCCTGCTTCCGACCACGGACTCGCTGAGCGTCAACGCGACCGTCGCCCGGACCGTATTCGGACATGTCGCGGGAACGCTGAACGCCCGCTACGACATCAGCTCGAGCGAGAGCCTGCTCGGCCTCGCCTCGGGCAGCCTGACCGTGCCGCGCGGCAATCCCTTCTCGCCGTTCGGGCGCGACGTCACCCTGTTCCGCTATCTCGATCCCGCCGATCCGCTCAGCCGAAGCAACGACAGCCGAACCGCCCATCTCGGCCTGACCCTGAACGGCGACCTCAAGCCCTGGCGCTGGTCGCTGACCAGCAATTTCGACAATACGAACACTTTGATCAGAACCGCCACCGGGATCGACACGAGCACGCTTCAGGCGCGGATCCTCGCCGACGACGCCGCGATCAACCCGTTCGGCGACATCCCGCTCGGCCTGCTGCCCGCGCGCCCCGGCGACCGCGCCCACTCGATCTCGACGGCGGCCAATGCCGATCTCCTGTTCACCGGGCCCGTGCTCACCCTGCCCGGCGGCGAGATCCAGGCCAGCATCCGCGCCGGGTTCAACACCCAGGACCTGACCAGCCATACGCTTCGCGGCGGGATCGAGACCGACCGCGACCTCTCGCGCACCCGAGAGAACGGCCAGATCAGCCTCGACATCCCGATCGCCAGCCGCCGCCGCGCCTTCCTCTCGGCGCTCGGCAACCTCTCGGCCAACTTCAACCTCGCCGTCCAGCACCTCTCCGATTTCGGGACTCTTCGAACGCTGGGCGGAGGCCTGAACTGGTCGCCGATCGTTCCCCTCAGCGTCATTGCCTCGATGACCGACGAGGAGGGCCCGCCCTCGGTCTCGCAGCTCGGCGATCCGGTGATCACCACGCCGAACGTCCGGGTGTTCGACCTCGTCCGCCAGGAAACGGTCGACATCACCCAGATCACCGGCGGCAACCCGGGGCTGAGGGCGGACCACCGCCGGGTCTACAAGCTCGGCCTGACCTTGAAGCCGTTCAAGGACAAGGACTTGTCGCTCAGCGCGAATTACACCAGCCAGCGGATCGAGAACGTGATCGCCGGCTTCCCGACCGCGACTCCGGAGATCGAGGCAGCGTTCCCCGACCGCTTTACCCGCGACGCCTCCGGGCGCCTGCTGAGGATCGACGCCCGACCGGTCAATTTCGCCCGGTCGCGCTCGCAGCAATTGCGCTGGGGAATCAATTTCTCGGCGCCGGTCGGCAAGGCGCAGCAGCCGCCCGCGGGCGGCTTCGGGGGCTTCTTCGGAGGCGGCGGCCGCGGCGGCGGAGCGCGCGGCGGCCAGGGTGCGGCCGGCGGCACGCCGCCGGCGTCCGGCCAGACCGCGCAGAGCGCGCCGGGAACCCCGCCTGCGGCGGGTGCGCCGGCCGGCGAGCGCCCGCGCGGCGCCGGCGGTGCGGGCGGCGGTCGAGGGGGTTTCGGCGGTGGCGGCGGCGGCGGCGGCGGCGGTGGCGGACGCGGGGGCTTCGGCGGTTTCGGCGGCCGCGGCCAGGGACGGCTGCAATTCTCGCTCTACCATACCTGGCATTTCAGCGACGACATCCTGATCCGGCCCGGCGTCCCGCTGCTCGATTTGCTGCACGGCTCGGCGGTCGGCGGCAGCGGCGGGCAGCCGCAGCACGAGCTCCAGTTCCAGGGCGGCTTCTTCAAGGACGGGATGGGCGGCTGGGTCAGCGCCAACTGGCAGAGCGGAACGACGGTGCGCGGCGGCACCATCCCCGGCGGCGGCACCGCCGGCGACCTCCATTTCTCGTCGCTGGCGACGGTCGGCGTCAGATTGTTCGCGGATCTCGGCGCGCAGCCTTTCGCACGCAAGCACCCCTTCTTCCGCGGCGCGCGGATCAGCATCGGGGTCGACAATCTGTTCGACACGCGCCTTCGCGTGCGCGACCAGAACGGGGTGACTCCGCTCAGCTACCAGCCGGCCTATCTCGACCCGCTCGGCCGGGTGGTGAGGATCAGCTTCCGCAAATTGTTCTTCTAGGCCGCGCTTTACCGCCGCACCTGAAAGGACGAAAGGCGCGGGCGTGGACCGCGACGCTCCTTTCGACCGTGCGCTGAGGCGCTTGCGGCGGGACCGCGCCGCCGCCTCGGCCGGCGCGGCGGACTATCTGTTCCGCCTCGCCGCCGACGACCTCCTCGAGCGGCTCGACTTCGTCTCCCGCCGGTTCGAGCGGGCGCTCGATCTCGGCTGCGCCGGCGGCTACCTCACGGCCAGGCTTCGCGAGCGCGGCCTCGAGGTGGTAGCCGCCGACCCCGGTCCCCGATTCGCCGCGGCCGCCAAGGGCATCGCGATCGAGGAGGACCGCCTCCCCGTCGGCGACGGCGCGTTCGACCTTGTCGTCTCGGTCGGTACGCTCGACACCGTCAACGATTTGCCCGGCGCGCTGACGCTGATCCGCCGGTCATTGCGGCCGGACGGCTTGTTCCTCGGCGCGTTTCCCGGAGCGGGCAGCCTTCCGCGGCTGCGCTCCGCCATGCTCGCCGCCGACGCCGTGGGCGGTGGCGCGGCGCCGCGGATCCATCCGCAAATCGACGTCCGCGCCGCCGGAGACCTGCTGACGCGCGCCGGATTCGCCCTCCCGGTCGCCGATTCCTGGGGCGTGGACGTGCGCCTTGCGGATCTCATGGCGCTGGTCGGCGACCTCAGGGCGATGGGCGGCACCAATATCCTGGCGAATCGGTCCCGACGTCCGATCGGGCGCGCCGGCCTGGCCGCGGCGATCGCCGATTTCGCGGCGTCGGCAGGCGCCGACGGCAAGACCGCCGAGCGGTTCGAGATCATCCAGCTGCTCGGCTGGGCGCCCTCGCCGGACCAGCCCAAGCCGGCGCGGCGCGGCAGCGCCACGGCCTCGCTGGCCGAGGCGCTACGGCGCGGGCCGGACCAGATCGATTAGCCGCTCGACGAGCGGCACGTCCGCGGGCGGCATCCGCAGCGAGGCCATGTCGCCAGGCGCGACCCACGCGAGCTCGCTGGCATGGAGCGGCGCGGGGTCCCCCCGCCAGGCGCGGCACAAATAAAGCAAGAGCAGCATGTGGCGTCCGCCATTGTCTGCGCTGGCGAAGGCGGCGGGTTCGAGCGACGCCTCGTCGACGGCGATTCCCAATTCCTCCTCCAGCTCGCGGACAAGCGCCGCCTCGGGCCGCTCCTCTTCCTCGGTCTTCCCGCCGGGGAATTCCCACAGGCCCGCCATCGCCTTCCCCTCGGGCCGCCTCTGGAGGAGCACGCGCCCTTCTTCGTCGGCCAGGGCGGCCGCGACGACGATCATGGTTCCGGCTTTTTTTGCCATCGTCCCGGGCTTGCTAGGGTTCCATTAACGAGAGCGGCCTTATGCCTCCGGCACGTGCACCGGGCACGAGCGGGGGATAGACGTCAATGGCCAGGCTTGGGAAGCTGATCGGGGACCGGCGCGGTGCCTCCGCCGTCGAATATTCGCTGATTCTGGCCCTGATCGTGCTGGCGATGATCGCCGGGCTGCGGCTGGTCGCCAACAGCACCACCGGCATGTGGAACACCGTTTCCGACAACGTGCTCAACAACGCCTGAGCCGCGCTAACCTTTTGGAAACTTCCCGCGCCTAGACAGCGAAGTTGGCCCAAAGAAGTGGACATCCGCGGGCCGTGAAACTTCGAAGTTTTACAACAGGAGACCGGAAATGAGCTTCATTCGCAAGATCGTTCGCAATCAGAAGGGCGCCACCGCCATCGAGTATGGCCTGATCGCCGCGCTGATCGCCGTCGCCGCCATTGCCGCCATGAAGAATATCG
>JAXDPA010000019.1:0-19149 GCA_034668685.1 Sphingomonadales bacterium
GGGGAGGTTCATCCGAGCCGCGCCAGCGCCGCGCGATAGCGCTCGGCGTCGGAGGCTTTCTCGGCATGATCCGCCCGCGCCTTCTCCACCGCCTCCGGCTTCGCCCGCTCGACGAAGCTGGGATTGGCGAGACGGGCGGCAAGCGAGTCCCGCTCCTTCTCCGCCGCCACCGCCGCCTTCTCGAGCCGCGCCTTCTCGGCGGCGATGTCGATCACGCCGTCCAGCGGGACCACGAAGGTCGCTTCGTCGACCACCACCTGCGCCGCGCCGCCGCTGGCGGGCTCGAAGCTGACCGCATCGATGCGCGCCAGCCGGCGCAGCGCGGCGTCGTGCCGCGCCAGCCGCTCG
Source organism: Sphingomonadales bacterium (assembly GCA_034668685.1). Lineage (GTDB taxonomy): Bacteria > Pseudomonadota > Alphaproteobacteria > Sphingomonadales > Sphingomonadaceae > Allosphingosinicella. Next base: position 349 of record JAXDPA010000019.1, read on the forward strand.
CTGGTCCGCTCCTGTGCCTCGCGGACGTGGAGCGGCAACCGGGCGCCCGGAGGAACGCCGAGCTCGGTGCGTGCCGCGCGCAGCCCGCTCACCAGCCGGATCAGCCAGTCGACTTCCGCGCCCACGTCCGGATCGAGCGCCCGCGCGTCCGGCATCGGCCATTTCGCCAGGATCAGCGGATAGGGCCGCGGGTTCGCGCTCCACAATTCCTCGGTGACGAACGGCATGAACGGGTGGAGCATGACCAGGATCTGGTCGAGCACCCAGGCGGCGACCGCCCGGGTCTCGTCGTCGATCGCGCCTTTGATCAGCTCCAGATACCAGTCGCAGAATGCGTCCCAGACGAAGTGGTAGATCGCGTTCGCGCTCTCGTCGTAGCGGAATTCGGCCAGCGAGAGGTCCAGGGCCTGGACCGTCTTCACCGTCTCGCCGACGATCCAGCGGTTGACGGGCAGCGCCGCCGCGGGCGGCTCGAGCGAGGACGAGGCGCCGATGCCGTTGGCCTGGCAGAAGCGGGCGGCGTTCCACAGCTTGGTGGCGAAGTTGCGGTAGCCCTCGACGCGCTTTTCATCGAGCTTGATGTCGCGGCCCTGGCTCTCCATCGCCGCCAGGGTGAAGCGGAGGGCATCGGCGCCGTAGCGGTCGATGAGGCCGATCGGATCGACCGTATTGCCCTTCGACTTGGACATCTTCTGGCCCTTGGAGTCGCGCACCAGGCCGTGGAGGTAGAGCGTCTTCCACGGCTTCTCGCCCATGAAGTGGAAGCCCTGCATCGCCATCCGGGCGTCCCAGAAGAAGATGATGTCGAAGCCGGAGATAAGGACGTCGTTCGGGTAATGGCGGGCAAGCGGAGTGCCGGGCTTGGGCTTCCAAACCCCACTCCGTTCGGGCTGAGCCTCCCCAACCCGTTCGGGCTGAGCTTGTCGAAGCCCTTCCCTACCCTCGGGCGCAGGACGGGAGGAGGATTGGCCTTCGACAGGCTCAGGCCGAACGGTTTCCTTCACGAACTCCGCGTCGTCGGGCCAACCGAGCGTGCCGAATGGCCACAGCGCCGAGGAGAACCAGGTGTCGAGCACGTCGGGATCGCGACGAAGCGGCTTGTTGCCGGCCTCGCGCTGCGCCTCTTCCTCGGTCTCGGCAACGTAGACGTTGCCGTTATCGTCGTACCAGGCGGGGATCTGGTGGCCCCACCAGAGCTGGCGGGAGACGCACCAGGGCTGGATGTTCTCGAGCCAGTTGAACCAGGTCTTCTTCCAGGTCTCCGGAACGACCCGGATGTCCCCCGAGCGCACCGCCCCGATCGCCGGCTTCGCGAGCGTCGCCGCATCGACATACCATTGGTCGGTCAGCCAGGGCTCGATCACCGTGCCCGAGCGGTCGCCGTGCGGCACCTGGACGGTCCGCTCCTCGACCCGCTCCACGAGGCCCTCCGCCTCCAGCCGTTCGACCACGCGCTTGCGCGCCTCGAAGCGGTCGAGGCCGATCAGATCCCGCGGCACCAAGCCGTCCGCGGTCTGCGCGACCCGGGCCTCGGCATCGAGCATGTTGAGCATCTCGGCCGGCCGCATGCCGGCCCGCTTGCCGACCTCGAAGTCGTTGAAATCGTGGCCGGGCGTGATCTTGACGGCGCCGGAGCCGAGCTCCGGGTCGGCATGCTCGTCGGCGATGACCGGGATCAGCCGGCCGGTGATCGGGTGACGGAGCTTCTTCCCGATGGCGCTGCGGTAGCGCCCGTCCTCCGGGTGCACCGCCACCGCCATGTCGGCGAGCATCGTCTCGGGCCGCGTGGTGGCGACGTGGATGAAGCCCGAGCCGTCGTCGAACGGATATTTGAGGTGCCAGAACCGGCCTTGCACCTCCTTGGTCTCGACCTCGAGATCGGAGATGGCGGTCTGGAATTTGGGGTCCCAGTTGACGAGGCGCTTGTCGCGATAGAGCAGCCGTTCGCGGTAGAGCTGGACGAAGACCTTGAGGACGGCGCGGCTGAAGCCCTCGTCCATCGTGAACCGCTCGTGTTCCCAGTCGCACGAGGCGCCGAGGCGGCGAAGCTGGCGGGTGATCGAGCCGCCCGATTGCGCCTTCCATTCCCAGACGTTGGCGACGAACGCCTCGCGGCCCATGTCGGTGCGCTTCACCCCCTGGCTGGCGAGGTTGCGCTCGACCACCATCTGCGTCGCGATCCCGGCATGGTCGGTGCCGACCACCCAGAGCGAGTCCTTGCCCTGCAGGCGGGCGTGGCGGACGAGCACGTCCTGAAGCGTCACGTCGAGCGCGTGGCCGATATGGAGCGAGCCGGTGACGTTGGGCGGCGGGATGACGATGGTGAACGGCTCGGCGTCGGGCCGCTCCGGCCGGAACAGCCCCTCCTCCTCCCAGCGCGCATACCAGCGCGCCTCGATCTCGGCCGGGTCGAAGGTCTTGGGCAGCTCGGTCATTCGCGAGGCGTTAGCGAAGAGATTTCCGTCATGCCAGCGAAGGCTGGCATCCATGCTGAGGCAGCGCATGCAACCGAGTCTGAATGGACCCCAGCTTTCGCTGGGGTGACGGGAGGTCAGAAGCTCTTGCCGACGATCCTTGCGATCTCGCGGGTGACGAGCTCCTCGACGATCTCGGGGAGGTTCCTGTCGAGCCAGTCCTTGAGCATCGGCTTCAGCATTTCTCGCACCGCCGTCTCGAGCGGGCCGTCGCCCGCCGGCGTGCCTTCGGACCTTTCGCGCAGCGCGGAGAGCGCGGCGAGCGACTGGCGGCTGGCGGCGGCGGCGTCGTCGGAGACCAGGCCGTCGCCTTCCGACACCGGGTCGCTGAGCTCGAGAACGTCGTCCTCGTCCTCGTCGGGGCGCGGGCGCGGCGCCTCGACCGGCCGGGACCCGCGCGCCGGGCGCGCGGCGGCGGCGCGGCCGTCCTCGGCGATCACGCGCTTGATGGAGGCGAGGATCTCCTCCATCGACGGGTCCTGGTTAATTTCCCCCATAACGAGCGGCTTATCGCTTATCGCGGAGGCGGTGTCACGCTGTTGTTTGCCGCAGGCTCGAGCGCGGGATCGACGTAGGTCGCGCCGCTTGTGGCCGGAATCGTCACGGTGCGGGTCGAGACCGGCTGCGGCGCCGGATCGTCGCCCCAGTCGGAGGCGCGGCGCGATTCCTTCCGGTAGTGCGGGATCGGATCGTAGAGCGTGCCGCCGTCGAGGTTCAGATCCTCCGCCTCGGCGACGCCCATCGCGTTCAGGAGGTTGAAGCCGGCGACATAGGCGTCGCGGCGGGCGGTGACGAGCGCCACCTGGCTGTTCAGCAGCTCCTGCTCGGCGTTGAGGACGTCGAGGACGTTGCGGGTGCCGACCGTCTGCTCGGCCCGCGTGCCCTCGAGCGCCAGCGTGTTCGCGGCGACCGCCACCTCGTTCGACTTGATGGCGAGCTCGGCCGCCTCGTAGCTGGCGAAGGCGGCGCGGGTGTTGGCGACGACCTGCCGCTCGACCTCGACTCCGCGCTCGAGCAGCTGGCTCTGCAGGGCCTGCGACTGACGGACCCGGGCGCCGACCGCCCCGCCCTGGTAGAGGGGCACTCGGGCGGAGAGGCCGACGCTTCCCGCCTGGCTGCTGCCGCTGATGCCGGTCGGCTGGCTGCCGAGATAGCTGATCGTGTCGCCGCTGCCGACCGCCGAAAGGGTCGGCAGCCGATCGGCTCGGGCGACCGCGACGTCGCGGCCCGCGGCGCGGATCTGGGCGGCCAGCGAGGCGATGTCGCTATTGTTGGCCAGCGCGATGTCGACCGCCTCGTCGGCGGTCCTGGGCAGCGGCGGCAGCGCGTTGGGCGGCGCGAGGTCGCCGGGCGAGACGCCGATCACGCGCCGGTAGCTCTCCTCGCTGCCCTGCAGCCGCCCTTCGGCGCCGGCGAGGTTCGAGCGGGCGAGCGCCAGCCGCGCCTCGGACTGGGCGACGTCGGTTCGGGTGAGGTCGCCGACCTCGAAGCGGTCGCGGGTCGCCTGCAGGTTGGTCTCCAGCACCTTCACCTGGTTATGGTTGAGATCGACGATCGAACGGTCGCGGATCACGTCCATGTAGGCCGAGACGGCGTCGGTGAAGACGTCGCCCTCGGTGGCGCGCAGGTTCGCCCGTCCGGCGAGGACCCGCTCGTTCGCGGCGGCGACGCCGTTGCGCACCCGGCCGCCGTTGAACAACGGATAGCTGACGTCGACTCCGGCGCTGACGCTCCGTCCGGGAACGGCCCCGTGACGGATCAAATTCTGGTTGATGCCGCCGGTCACCGAAACCTGCGGCCGGCCGGCGGCGCGGGCGATCGCCACCGATTCGTCGAGCGAGCGCAGCAGGGCGCGCTGCGCCATGATCGTCGGGTTGGTGTTGTAGGTCTCGACCAGCGCCTGCTGAAGCGTCTGGTCCGGCCCGGTCGCCTGCGTCGACGTGGGCGGAAGCACGGTCGGAGCGACCGGCGCGGACGGCCGCGCCGCCGCCGCCGTCGCCGGAGTACGGCGGGGCGCGTGCGCCCGCGTCTTGGTCTGCGCATCGGCCGCCCCTCCGGCGATCAGCGCCACGGCCCCCGCCGCTGCAAGCAACCCACCCCGCATGAAAATCTACTCCGCTCTCTAGAAAGTGAATGCCCTGGGCTTGACGAAGCCCGGCAGGATGGCCGCGGCGGCGTCGGCGAAGGCCGCCATTGCGAAACCCTCCCCCGCCTTGCGGCCGAGCGCCAGGCGGGTCACGCCGTCCTCGAGAATGGCGGCGGCCAGCTTGCCGCCGTCCTTGAGCTGGTCGACCAGCGCCTGCGGCACGAACTCGACCGCCCCGTCGATCAGGATGAGGTCGTAGGGTCCGCCTTCCGCATGGCCTTCGCCGAGCGGCCCTTCGATCAAGGTGACTCCGGTTCCGGCGAGCGCCTGGCGCGCCATCGCGGCCAGCTCGGGATCCTCTTCGACCGCCACGACATGGGGCGTGAGCTTCGCCACCACCGCCGCCGAATAGCCGGTGGCCGCGCCGACGACGAGCGCCCGCGTCGCCTTCTCCGGCGCCGACTCGGTGAGCAGCCGGCCGAGCGCCATCGGGTTGTTGAGCTGCCGTCCGGGCTTCAGCGGGACCAGGGCGTCGGCATAAGCGAGCGCGATTCGCCCGGCGGGCACGAAGCGCTCGCGCGCCACCTCGCCCATCGCCGCGAGCACCGCCGGGTCGTTGGTCCCCGTCGTGCGCAGCTGGCAGGCGATCATCGCCCGCCGCATATGCTCGAAATTATGCTCGGTCATCGGCTCCGTTTCGCACAGCTGTCTTAGTCATGCAATACACTTCCCATCCCTGCGCTGTTTATCGGGAAGCCTGAGGCAGGCCAAGCAGATAGTCAGCGCCGGCAGCCGAGCAAGAGCCGTGCCAGCGCCGCCCGCATGGCCGCCTTCGGCAACCCGGACCCCGACTGTCCGGAATCGGACGTTCGGGCGTCCGCCGGCGGACAGCGGCGCGGGTTGACTTGGCCTTTCGAACCCGACACATCGCCGCCCTCGGCCCGATGGCGGAGTGGTTACGCAGAGGACTGCAAATCCTTGCACGCCGGTTCGATTCCGGCTCGGGCCTCCACATCCCCCCTGAGTTCAAGCGATTGAGGCGTCCAAAGACCGCTTTTCGCGTTGCAATAGGCCTTCGAGGCCAACTAAAAGGGCGGAAGACGCGCCCGTCGAGAGCGTTGGTCATCAGCAGGGAGTGAACCGAATGTCTTTTGAGAGCACCATGATCAAGGTCGGCGCGCTTGCCGCCGCCAGCACGCTCGCCATCGTCGTCGCCACCCCGGCTTCCGCGCAAGGCGCGGTCTGCGGCACCTACGCGGCGGGCACCATCACCCAGCCGGCCCAGGGCACCCCGACCGGCACCAACTCCACCGCCTGCGGCAACCTTGCCACCGCGACCGGTACCTCGTCCACCGCCGATGGCGACCGCGCCTTCGCCAGCGGCAACTTCTCGACCGCGGTCGGCGACTTCGCGGCCGCCACCGCGCTCCAGTCGACCGCGATCGGCGACGCCGCCAGCGCGCTCGCCCCGAACACGACCGGCGTCGGCTCCAACGCCAACGCGACCCTCGACAACGCCACCGCCGTCGGCGCCGGCGCCAACGCGACCGGCCGCTCCTCGACCGCGCTCGGCAGCGGCGGCACGGCCAGCCGCAACACCATCGCCGCCGGCGGCTTCAGCACCGCCCTCGGCACCGGCAGCCAGATCGCCGCCGGAGCGACCGGAGGGACCGCGGTCGGCGACAACAACACGATCGGGACCAACGCGAGCTTCGGTGCGGCGTTCGGCGCGTTCAACACGGTGACCGGCAATTCCGGAATCGCGATCGGCAACGGCTCGACTTCGAGCGGCGCCGGCGCCTCGGCCTTGGGCAACGCCGCGCTCGCCACCGGCGGCGACTCGATCGCCTTCGGGACGCTGTCGACCTCGACCGGAGCGCAGGGCACGGCGGTCGGCAGCCGCACCTCGGCGACCGGCACCTCGTCGAGCGCGTACGGCGACCGCGCCGTCGCGTCCGGCAATTTCTCGACCGCGCTCGGCGATTTCGCCGCCGCTCAGGGCCTGCAGTCGACGGCGGTCGGCGACGCGGCGAGCGCTCTCTCGACCAATTCGAGCGCGTTCGGCAGCAACGCGAACGTACAGGCGGCCGCCACCAACGGCACGGCGCTCGGCGCCCAGGCGAACGTCACGGCGGTCAACGGCACGGCCGTCGGCTGGAGGAGCACCGCTTCCGGTCAGTCCTCGACCGCGCTCGGCGACCGCTCCACGGCCTCCGGCAATTTCTCGACCGCGCTCGGCGACTTCGCCGCCGCGACCGGAACCCAGTCGACCGCCGTGGGCGATTCGGCGAGCGCGCTCGCGGCCAATTCGACCGCCATCGGCCGCAACGCCAATGTCGGCGCGGCCGGCTCCGGCGCCACGGCGATCGGCGTGAACTCGACCGCCAACTTCGCCAACTCGACGGCGATCGGCAACGGCGCGACGACGACCGCCGCCAACCAGGTGACGATCGGCGGCGCCGGCTCGTCGGTCCGCTTCGGCGGCTACAACACCGCCGGCGTGCTGGTGAACGACGCCAATGGCAACATCACCACCAACACCACCTTGCTCGGCCAGGTGGCGACCAACACCACCAATATCGGCGTGTTGCAGACCAACGTCGCCAACAACTCGGCGGCGATCACGGCGCTGCAGGGCCAGACGACGTCGCTGTTCAACCTCGAGAACATCAACCGCGCCGACATCCGCAAGGCCAATGAAGGCGTCGCCATGGCGCTGTCGATGGAGACGCCCTACCTCAACCCGGGCACCAAATTCGGAGTCGCCGGCGGTCTCGGCTATTACCAGAACCGGCTGGCCGGAACGGCGTCCTTCGCCGCCCGGGTCGGAACCAACGCCTCCTTCTCGGCCGGCGTCGGCATCGGCTTCGACAGCGGCGAGATCGGCGCCCGCGCCGGCTTCCAGGCTGCGTGGTAACAGGTCCGCTTGAGCGTTGGTCCGGGCCGGGGCGCCTTGCCCCGGCCCGGATCGTTTTGGGAGCACTGCTGCTGGCGGCGGGCGCCGTCGCCGCGTCCGTGCCGGCCGAGGCCCAGCCGCCCCCCCCCGCCGCTCCCGCCGGACAGCCCGGAGTCCCCGATTCGGCCGTGCTTCACAAATTGGTGTGGTCGGCGATGGCGGCGGTCGACCAGGCCGACCAGACCGGCAATTATTCGGTGCTTCGCGATCTCGGCGCGCCGTCCTTCCAGGCCGGCAACAGCGCTGCGACGCTCGCCCAGATCTTCACCGCGATCCGCAACCAGAATATCGACCTCGGCTACACCCTGGTCGTGACTCCGGTCTTCCAGTTTCCGCCGGCCATCCAGAACGGGCTGCTGCGCATCCGCGGCCTGTTCCCGCTCCGGCCGACGCCGATCGGGTTCGACCTCCTCTACCAGAATGTGAATGGCCAATGGCGCATCTTCGGTATCGCCGTCATCCCTCTTGTGGCCCAGACGCAACAATCCACGTCTCCAAGACGTTAACCCTCTCGCAAATCGACAGCGCGGCCTTGCAACTTTATCCACTTTCGCTAACACATGCCCAGCAGGGAGACTGAGATATGAAGATCGACACGGAGCAGAAGGCCCCGAAGCGGGAGTGGAGCCGTCCGGAGCTTCAGCGCCTCGAAGCCGGCGCTGCGGAGAGCTCGCACGGCAACGTGCCCGACGGGGGCGGCGGCAACCAGGGCTCCTGAGCCCGGCGCCGAGCCCGAGAAAGGAGCCCCCTGCCCTCGCGGGCGGGGGGTTTTTCTATGACCGCCCTCGCGGGATTTTGGGATCTTGACGGAGGCGCCGACGCCGCCGGCCGCTGCGCCGCGATCCTCTCCGCCCAGGCGCATCTCGGCCCCGATGGCATGGCCCAGCGCCAAACCGGCGCGGTCGCCATGGGGAGAGCCCTGTTCCGCCTCCTTCCCGAGGACGGATTCGACTCGCAGCCCTTGAGCGTCGCCGGCCGGTCGTTGCTGGTCGCGGACCTCCGACTCGACAATCGGCGGGATCTCGGCGCGGCCCTCGGCCTCGCGGCGGGGGAGTTGACCCGACTCGCCGACTCGGCCCTGCTCGGCCGCGCGCTCGAGCGCTGGGGAGAAGCGGCGGTGGAACGCCTCGCCGGCGACTTCGCCTTCGCCTGGCTGGATGCAACCGCCGGACGGCTCCTGCTCGCGCGCGATCCGCTCGGCCAGCGGCCGTTATTCTTCGCGCGCGGTCCCCGCTTCATCGCCTTCGCCTCCATGCCGAGAGGGCTACACGCCTTGCCGGAGGTGCCGCGCCGTCCCGATTCCGACAATGTCGCCCGCTTCCTGGCGCAGCTGCCGCGGAGCGGGCCCGAAAGCTTCTTCGCGGACGTATCGCGCGTGGAGCCCGGCCATGTCGTCGCCCTGGCGCGCGGGGGGACCTCCAGCCGCCGCTATTGGTTGCCGCGGCGGACGACCCTGAGCCTCCCCCGTTTCGACGATTATGTGGAGGCCTTCCGGGCCGAGCTGGACCGCGCCGTCGCCGTCCGCCTGCGCGGCGCCGGAGCGCTGGCGGCGTGCCACCTGAGCGGCGGCTGGGACAGCAATGCGGTGGCGGCGACCGCGGCTCGGCTGCTGGCGCCCGGCGCGGCGCTGGCCGCCTTCACCTCGGTTCCAGGGACCGCGGACGGCGCCGAGACGCGAGGCCGGTTCAACGACGAAGGCCCTCTCGCCGCCGCCACCGCTGCGCTCTACCCGAACCTCATTCACCACATCGTGCCCAATCCGGACGACTCGCCGCTCGACCGCCTCGAGCCGGACCTCGCTTTCTACGAACGCCCCCTGTTCAACCCCTGCAACCATGTCTGGCTCGCCGGGCTGAGGCGCGAGGCGCGCGCGGCCGGCGCCCGCGTCCTGCTCAGCGGCGAGATCGGCAACTGGACGATCAGCGCCGGCCGCACCGCCCTGCTCGCCGATTATTTGCGCGAGGGGCGGCCGCTGGCGGCCTGGCGGGCCGCGGCGGGCCTCGTCCGTTCGGGCGCCGCGCGCCGGCGGGGCGTGTTCGCGGCCGCCTTCGGCCCGTGGATGCCAGAGAGGCTGTGGAGCCGTCTCCAGCCTTTTTCCTCCGACCCGGCCGGGCAGGTCCGCCCGGCGCTCCAACCGGAGCGGCTGGCGGGAACGGCGGCCGAAGAGGCCGCGCTGCCGCCGCCGCGCCGGCAGGGCCGCTTCGAACACACGTTCGCCGCCCTCGCCGCGATGGATTTCGGCGAGCACCGCAAGGCGATCCTCGGCGGCTGGGGCCTCGACAAGCGCGACCCCACCGCCGACGTCGGCCTGATTGAATTCTGCCTGTCCTTGCCCACCGAGATGCTGCTCGACGCGCGCCGGAGACGGCCGCTCGCGCGCGCCGCTCTCGCCGACCGGGTGCCGGCGGCCGTGCTCGACCGGCGCGGCAAGGGCTATCAGGCGAGCGACTGGCACGTCGCCCTGACCCGCGACCTCGACCGCGCGCGCGCCCTCGTCGACCGGATCGCGGCGGACCCCCTGGCCGCCTCGGTCATCGACACGGCGGTGCTCAAAGGCCTGCTCGCCGCCTGGCCCCGAAGCGACTGGGAGCAGCCGCTCACCATTGCCCGCTACCGCAACCTGTTCCTCCAGGCCCTCTCGGCCGGCGCCTTCCTGCTGTTCGCACAGCAACCCCCTCCCCCGCCGCCGCCGCGGCCGCTAGAGCGGAGCGCGTGAGCCTTACCCCTTATTCCGTTTTCGGCCTCGTCATCGCTTCCGAGATCGAGCTTGCCGAGCTCGAGCCGGCCGGCCCTGGCTCGGCGCCGGACGCCGTCGTCAGGCTCGGCCCGGTGGCGCTGCCGGACGCCCCTCCCGGCTATTCCGCCGCCGGCGACGGCACCCTGCTGACAATTCCCCGAGTCGGCCGCTATCTCATCTCCGGCGGACGCGAGGTCGTCGTCGATCCCGCGCCCGGCGCCTCGGAGCGCAACGTCCGCCTGTTCCTGCTCGGCTCGGCCTTCGGAGCGCTCCTCCATCAGCGCGGCCTGCTGCCGCTCCACGCCAACGCGATCGAGATAGACGGCCGCGCTTTCGCCTTCTGCGGCCATTCCGGGGCCGGCAAGTCGACGGTGGCCGCCTGGTTCCACGACCGCGGGCACCGCATCCTCGCCGACGACGTCTGCGTGATCGGCTTCGATGCAAGCGGCGGCGCCCTCGCTTTTCCCGGAATCCCGCGGCTGCGGCTGTGGCGCGAGGCGCTCGAGGCGAGCGGGCGCGAGGCGGGAGCCTTCACCCGCTCGTTCGACGACCTCGACAAATACGACGTGCCGACCCACCGGGACGCGCCGCCCAGGCCGCTGCCGCTCGCCGCGATCTACCTGTTGCGCCGGACGGAGGACGGCGCGGCGCCCGCCGAGGTCAAACGGCTTGCCGGGGTCGAGGCGGTCGAGACCCTGGTCTCGAACACCTATCGCGGCGGTTACCTCAAGACGATCGGACGCACCGGCGCGCATCTCGCCGCCTGCCTTGCGGTTGCCCGCGCCGTTCCGGTGTTCCTCGCCGAACGCGCCTGGGGCTTCGACCGGTTCGAGGCCCAGGCCTCCCGGCTCGAGGCGCATGCCCGCTCGCTCGCCTAGGGCCCGCGGACGATCGCTCCACCTTTCATCACCAGCCTGACCCGCCTTACCGCCGAGATGTCGCGGGTCGGATCGCCGTCGACCGCGACCAGGTCGGCGAGCAGGCCCGGCCTCACCGCGCCGCGGTCGGCGAGCCCGAAAATCCGCGCGTTGCCCGAGGTCGCCGCGGCGAGCACGTCCGCCGGCTTCATCCCCCAGGCCGCCATCAGCTCCATCTCGCGCGCATTCTCGCCGTGCGGGAAGACCCCGACGTCGCCGCCCATGCACATCGCCACCCCCGCCGCGAGAGCGGCGGCGAAGCTCGCCCGTTTGTCGAGGATCGCCTGCGGCTCGGGCGCAGCGCCGTTCCAGCCGCGATAGCGGGCGATCGCATCGGTGGCGGCGAGCGTCGGGCAGTAGCCGGTGCCGCGCGCCTTCATCAGCTGGAAGATTTCGGGCGTGCCCGCGTCGCCATGCTCGATCGTGTCGGCGCCGGCGAGGATGGCGCGGCGCATGCCTTCGGCCGTGCCGGCGTGGACCGCCACCTTGCGCCCGGCCGAATGCGCCGCCTCGACCGCCATCCTCATCTCGTCGAGCGTGAAGGTCGGCCGGCTCGGCTCGCCGGGCCGCCAGCGATAGTCGCCGTAGAGCTTGACCCAGTCCGCCCCCGCGCCGATCTGCCGCCGCACCGCCGCGATCAGCTCCACCCCGTCCGCCTCCTCGGCGCCGCGGGCCGCGAATTCGGGCTCGGCATTCTTCGGGCCATAGGCGCCGGTCGCGACGATCGCCCGGGTCACCACCAGCATCCGCGGCCCAGGCACGATGCCCTGGTCGATCGCCTGCTTCAATCCCACGTCGGAATAGCCGGCGCCCTCGGTGCCAAGGTCGCGGGTGGTGGTGAATCCGGCCATCAGCGTCGCCCGCGCGTGGTTGACCGCCCGCGCGGTCCGCAGCGCCAGCGGCTCCTTCATCACCTGGTCGTCCCAGGACGTCTCGTTATAGGGGTGGAGGAAGAGGTGCGAATGGCCCTCGATCATGCCCGGGATCAGCGTGGTGCCGGGAAGGTCGACCACCCGCGCGCCGGGCGGCGCGGCAAGCGACGGGCCCGCCGCCTCGATCCTGTCGCCGCGCACCAGCACCTGCCACCCCTCGTGCGGCCTCGGATCGACCCCGTCGAACACCCGCGCCGGGCGCAGCAGGACGACTGTCTCCTGGGCCGGCGCCGGCGCGGCGAGGAATAGAGCGGCGAGGGCGGCGAGGAAGCGCATGGATTCTCCCCAGGCGAGGCGCTAGTCGGACGGCGGTCACAATAAGGGGCGCGGGCCTTGGCGCAATATGAGCTTGTCTGCGGGATCGAGGTCGACCCGGGCCTGAAGCGCTTCATCGAGGACGAGGCGATCCCCGGCACCGGAGTGGACGCCGGCGCCTTCTGGTTCGGCTTCTCGGCCCTGCTGCGCGACCTCACGCCCGAGAACCTTCGCCTGCTGCGCAAGCGGCAGGACCTGCAGGCGCGGATCGACGCGCGGGACGTCGATCTGGCCGGGCGAGCGCAGGCGCCGGCCGAGGAGGAAGAGTTCCTCCGCGAGATCGGCTATCTCGTGGATCCGCCGGCGCCGTTCACCATCGGCACCGCCAACGTCGATCCCGAAGTCGCCAGCCTCGCCGGGCCGCAGCTCGTCGTCCCGGTCAGCAACGCCCGCTACGCCCTCAACGCCGCCAACGCCCGCTGGGGCAGCCTCTACGACGCCCTCTACGGCACCGACGCGCTCGGCGACCGCCCCGGCGCCGGCGGCTACGATCCGGAGCGCGGCGCCCGGGTCATCGCGTGGGGCCGCGCCTTCCTCGACGAGATCGCGCCGCTGGCAGGGGGAAGCCATGCCGACGTCGGCGAATACCGGATCGAGCAAGGCCGGCTCGTCACCGACCAGGGCGGCCTTCGTGACCCGAGCCTGCTGGCCGGCTGGCGCGACGGCGCCATCCTGCTTCGCCACCACGGCCTTCACGTCGAGATAATCGTCGACCGCGATCATCCGATCGGCGGCACCGACCGCGCCGGAGTCGCCGACATCGTCCTCGAAAGCGCTCTCACGACGATCATGGACTGCGAGGACAGCGTCGCGGCGGTCGATGCCGAGGACAAGATACTCGTCTACCGCAACTGGCTCGGCCTGATGAAGGGCGACCTCGCCGCCCGCTTCGCCAAGGGCGCGGGCGAGATCGAGCGGCGCCTGGAACCCGACCGCAGCTACGAGACGCCCGGCGGCGGCACGCTGACGCTCAAGGGCCGCGCCCTGATGTTCGTGCGCAATGTCGGCCATCTGATGGCCAACCCGATGATGCGGATCGACGGCAAGGACGTGCAGGAAGGGCTGGCCGACGCGGTGATCACTTCGCTGATCGCGCTGCACGACCTCAATGGCCGGCGCGCCAACAGCCCGGCCGGCTCGGTCTACATCGTCAAGCCCAAGATGCACGGGCCGGAGGAGGCGGCCCTCGCCGAGCGCCTGTTCGCCCGCACCGAAGACCTGCTCGGCCTGCCGCGCAATTCGATCAAGATCGGGCTGATGGACGAGGAGCGCCGGACCAGCGTCAACCTCGCCGCCTCGATCGCCGCCGTGCGCGACCGCATCGTCTTCATCAACACCGGCTTCCTCGATCGCACCGGCGACGAGATCCACACGTCGATGCGGCTCGGGCCGATGATCCGCAAGGGCGAGATGAAGTCGGCGCCCTGGCTGCTCGCCTACGAGGACAACAATGTCGACGTCGGCCTCGCCTGCGGCTTCGCCGGGCGCGCCCAGATCGGCAAGGGCATGTGGGCGATGCCGGACCTGATGGCCGGCATGCTGGCGCAGAAGATCGCCCATCCGAATGCCGGCGCCAGCACCGCCTGGGTCCCCTCCCCGACCGCCGCCACGCTCCACGCCGTCCACTATCACCGGGTCGACGTCGCGGCGCGCCAGCGCGCGCTCGCCGGCCGTCCGCGGGCGAAGCTGCGCGACATGCTGCGCGTGCCGGTCGCCGAAGGCGCGAACTGGGATCCGGAGGCGGTACGCGAGGAGCTCGACAACAACGTCCAGGGCATATTGGGCTATGTCGTGCGCTGGATCGACCAGGGCGTCGGCTGCTCGAAGGTGCCCGACGTCCACGATGTCGGCCTGATGGAGGACCGCGCGACCTGCCGCATCTCCAGCCAGCACGTCGCCAACTGGCTGCTCCACGGAATCGTCACGCGCGACGAGGTCGAAGCCGGCCTCCGCCGAATGGCCGCCGTGGTCGACCGACAGAATTCGGGCGACCCCTTCTACCGCCCGATGGCCCCGGACCCCGAAGCCAGCCTCGCCTTCCGCGCCGCCCGAGCCCTGATCCTCGACGGCACCGAGCAGCCTTCCGGCTACACCGAGCCGCTGCTCCACGCCTACCGCCTCGAGCTCAAGGGCGAGGCCTAGGCCGTTCGGGAGTGGGAAATCAGTCCGCTCGGGTGGTTACGTATCGCTCATTCCGTTCGGGCTGAGCCTGTCGAAGCCCTCCCCTCTCTTCCGACTCCGCGAGAGAAAGAAGGCCCTTCGACAGGCTCAGGGCGAACGGGGACGGGTTTCGATCTCGACGCCAGCGCCCTACGCCGCCCGGGCCGGCGCCCTCAGGCGCTCCTTCAGCATCGCCGCTTCGCGCCGCGCCATGGCGGAGACGAAGGTGCCGGGGTCGGCCGCCGCCTGCTCGTAGACCGCGATCCGGGCCTCGGCGCCGCCGGCGCCGGCGGCCTTGGCGCGCCAGGCGGCGAAGCGGATCCGCTCGCTCGGATGGGCGCGGGCGAAGCTCTCGACCAGGTCGGCACCGTTGCCGCCGCCGACCCGCGCCGCCAGCGCCACCAGGGCCTCGAGCCCGCTGGGATTGGCGAAGCCCGCCACCTCCCGGCGCCCGAGGTCGAACAGATATTGGTCGCGGAAGTCGATGGTCTGGGAGAGGGCGAGGACGTTCAGCGAGACCGACAGCGAATCGGGCGGCAGCTGGCTGTGGACGTCGCGGTGCTTGCGGTAGAGCAGCACCTTGCCCGGCGACAGGCTCGACCGCTCGGCGAAGCGCAGCGGCGCCGGCTCGCCGACGAAGCCGGCCACCGCATCATAATCGTATTCGTAATAGTCGCTCAGATAGCCGGGGCCGAAATAGCCTACGGTGAGGAAGCTGAAATTATGGTCGTGCGGCACGCCGTAGAAGAACGGCGCGATGCCGCTGTTGGCGACGACGCTGTCCTCCTCGGACGGCCAGAAATTGGCGCGCAGGACGAACTTCGACGAGCCCCCGTGGAGGAGGATGACCTGGGCGCTGTAATGGTTGCGGGCGAGCTGGCCGGCGCAGCGCTGCTTCAGCTCCTCGACGATCAGGTCGCCGAGGAATCGGCCATCCTTGGCCAGCCGGCCGAGATCGGGTCCGAAGGCGGCGACCGATTCCTCGTCCTCGGGGTCGAAGCCGCCGGTCTCCAGCCTTTCGACGAGATCGCCGAGCGAGAGGGCGCCGGCGGCGGGATCGGTCTCGATCAGGCGTGGCATGGTTCGGGCTCTTCTAGGAGGTCGGAGAGAGCAGCGAGCGCGTCGCCGGCCGCCGAGCGCACTTCGGAATGAGGGTCGCCCGCGGCCATCGCGCGCAGGGCGGGAAGCGCCGCTTCGGCGTCGAGGGCGAGGAACTCGCGCATTGCCTGCCAGCGCGCGTGGAACGGTCCCGACGCGGCGAAGCCCGCGAAGAGGGGCGCGGCGTCGCGCCGGCCGGCGGCGCGCAGCAAGGTCAGCATCAGCTGGATCCGCGAGCCGGCATCGTCGGTGCTGCTCGCTCCGACCAGCCGGCAGGTCGCCGAATCATATTCGGCGCTGACCGGCGCCGAGCCGAGCGGGGTCGTCGCCTGCAGGTAGACGAGGTCGCGCGGGGCGTGCTCGACGATGAAAGTGCGGTGGCGGCCGTCGATCTCGATGACGTCGCCGTCGGCGAGGCAGTGCCGGCCGGCCAGCCGGCAGCGTCCGCTCGCCTCGGCGCTGAACTGCTCGCCGATCTCCGGCGCTTCCCACAACGACAGGGTGGCCCCTCCGGAATCGAGGAAACGGAACAGGCTGCGCTGGCCGGTGAAGACGATCGAGGCCGCGCCGTCGCCGCGGCGGAAGCGCTTCTCGGCGAGCCGCTCGGCGCTCATCACGGCGAGCTGGACGGTGAGCGCGGGCTTGCGGAACAGCAGCAGGCCGCAATGAACGTCCCCGGTCACGGCGCGCAGCGGCGCCCGGAAATAGGGATCGCGGGCGGCCGGCGCGAGGATGAGCTCGAGGCAGGCGCGGACCGCCGCTTCGTCGTCGAGCAAGCTTCGCGCGAGGGCGAGCACGGCCTCGGCGCCCGCTTGCTCGGCCGAGGCGAGCCCGTCGGCCAGGGCCGCCAGCGCCGGCATTCCCGCGAGGGCGCGGGCGCATTCCTCCATCGCCGCGCGGGTGCGCGCCTGCGCCGACGGATCGGCCAGCCAGTGGCCGAGAGCGTGGTTGATCAGCATGTCGGTGATTCGCCTTATTTTGGAAGCGGCGAGGAGGAAGCCGCCAGAACGGCTTCCACCCCGCCTCGTTCAACCGGAAACGACGAGGACGACGACGCCGCCGCAATAGACGCCGCCGACTTCCTGCTGCCTGGCCGATCCGAAGATCCCCACGCGAGTCTTGAGCTCCGGCACCTTGGTCATGTCGATCTTGCGCATTTCACATCTCCTGATGGTGATCGAGGATCGAGCCAAGGCCGCCGCAAAACGGCGCACACCCTCACCCGGTCCCCGCTCCATCAGTCCCGGAACGCGGCATAAACTTTCGCCCAGGAATCGATTAAGTTGTGGGCTTTCAAGGGAAAATTTCGGTAAAACTTGCGCTAAGCGGAGTCCTGCGAGTCACGCTCGGCCTCGTCCCGATAAGCGGCCTCGAGCGCCTTCAGGCGCCGCAGCTCGGCCTTGACCTTGAGACGCGATCGCACCGTCGCCGCTCCGAGGAACAGGAAGATCGGCAGCGTGATCATCCCCCGCACCGAGGTCGCCCAATGGGCAAGCTCGGCTGCCGGATGAGCGAGATGTCCCCCGTGCCGCCACGCCACCTTGAACAGGATCGCGACCGGCAGGCACAGCGGGAAGACGATGAGGCTGAGCGTCAGGCGGCGGAGATCGGACGAGACGTTTTGAAGGCTGGTCTTGAGGAAGGCCTCGCGGCTCGACGTGTCCAGGGTCCGAGTCATTTGACGGATTTTGCGCCGCTTCCAGGTGAGGGCGATGCTGCTCACCGCCATCACGAAGCTGATCGCGAGCATCAGCCCGCTCGGCTTCAGCACCGCGCCCGCGACGGAAATGCCGACGACCATCACGACCAGCACGATGTCCGTATAGGCCAGCAGGCGACCGTGGAACCGCGCCTTGCGCGCCACCGCCTCGAAGGCCTGGTGCTCCGCATTCTCCTGCTCCGTCCAGAGCGCGACGAAATCCTCGAAACCCTGCTCCCTCATGGCCGTGGCCCCACCGAAGCCTTGAGGGAGACCTTGGCGCGCTGGCAGCGCAGCATCGCTGCATTGGTGCTGATTCCGAGTATTTCTCCTATCTCCTGATAGCTGAACCCTTCGAGGCAGAGCACGATCGCTTCGCGCTGAGGAATTGGAAGCAATTGGATTGAATTAACAAGCCGCTTCTTCTGCTCATTCCGGACCGCGACTTCATCCGGAGCGGGGGAAGCTGAGACCAGATCGGGCGAAAGTTCAACCTGCCGAGGCTCCCGCGCGCGCTTGATTACATGCGATATGCATCGCTTCTGGGCGATAGAGGCGACGAAGGTCTTGAGCTCCGCCTCGCCCCGATAAGAGGGCAGCGCCAGCCAGATCGCGAGCAAAATGTCCTGGATCAGCTCGCGCCGGAGCGAGACATCCGCCTCGTGGGAGAGGGCGATCCGGGCGATCAGCCCGGTGCACTCCTTGCTCGCCCGCGCGAACAGTTGCCCTCTGGACCCGTTCGCGGCCATGCTCGCTTCGGGAAGCGGCGCCTCCCTGTCAGCCACGTCTGCCGCCTGGTGAAGGAAAGGTGTGCAAGATGAGCGCCCGGGGGGAGGAAGGAGGCAACATGGACAGGAGCGCGCAGAATAGCGGCACGATTGAAGTCCGCAACGCGCATCGCTTCGATGCCGACGCGCTCGAAACCTGGATGGCGCGGGAGGTGCCGGGCTATCGCGGCCCGGTGACGATCGAGCAGTTCCGCGGCGGCCAGTCCAATCCCACCTACAAGCTGACCACGCCCGGCGGCTGCTACGTGCTCCGCCGCAAGCCTCCGGGCAAGCTGCTGCCCGGGGCGCATGCCGTCGACCGCGAATATCGCGTGCTCGCCGCGCTTGGAGCCCGGCATTTCCCGGTGCCCAGGGTGCACGGCCTGTGCCTGGACGACAGCGTCATCGGCACCCCTTTCTATGTCATGGACATGGTCGAGGGCCGGATCTTCTGGGAAGCCGATTTTCCCCAGGTGCCGCGCGAGCAACGCCCGCTGTACTTCAATGCCATGAACGAGACGATCGCGCGCCTGCACCGGATCGACCCGACGGCCGCGGGGCTCGCCGACTATGGCAGGCCGGGCAATTATTTCGAGCGCCAGATCGGCCGCTGGTCTCGGCAATATCTCGCCGACGTCGAAGCCGGCCGGGTCGCCGCGA
>JAXDPA010000020.1:0-15163 GCA_034668685.1 Sphingomonadales bacterium
GATCGACTTGAAGCCCTTGCTCTCCAGATAGTCGAAGCATTCCCCGGTGCTGTCGAAGCGCCTGACGAACGTCCATTTGACGGCGGAGACCGAGGTTTTCGAGACCGCCTTCTGCTCGCGCAATTGCTGCCAGTCGTCCGGCAGCGCCCGGCGCGGATCGACGACATAGACCTTCTCGACCCCCAGGGCATTCGCGTTGCGGATCACCGTCCCGATGTTCTTCACGTCGCTCGGATTCTCGATCACCGCGATCAGATTCTTGCAGCGGAACGGCCTGATCTGATCGGCGCGGGCGCGGACGGACGGCTTCGAGGCGGCTTTCTCTTCCATGGCCGTACGACTTCGCTTGTTTTCAAAGCCTTTTGAAGCCCTGAAGGCCGCGGGATGATTGGCTCTGCAATGTCCCCGGGCACTGCAGCACAGAACGGGCAAGCGGCGTCGCCTTAGGCGGTTGTTCTCCCCAGCCCAACCAACTACGACTCCGCCATGATCACTCGGATAGAGATCAGCGGGTTCAAGACCTTTGAGAACTTCGGCGTTGACCTGCAGCCGTTCACCGCCCTTGTGGGTCCGAACGCGAGTGGCAAGTCAAACCTGTTCGACGCTTTCCGCTTCCTGTCGCTCCTCGCGCAGCATGACATCCGAGTGGCGATGCAGGACCTGCGCGGAGAGCCTGAGGAGCTGTTCCGGAGAACTCCCAGCGGCACCTCGGGGACAATGAGCTTTGCTGTGGAGGTGCTCCTGCCTCGTAGCGGCGTAGATGCCTTTGGCACTGTCTACCGCGTCCCGGCCCAAAGACTCCGGTATGAGTTGGAACTCGAGCTTCTCCTGGCGCCCGATGGCACGCCCCGACGCGTTCAGGTGAAGCGGGAACTCTGTACTCCGGTCCCGAAGGGGAGTGATCGGGCCCGGTCGTACTTGAAATCTATTACGGTCAACTACACTCGTGTTAGTCCCTTCATTCGCCTAAGCAGGGCGGGTGACGCGATTGAAGTTCGGCAGGATGGTCGGCAAAAACATGGCCGCCCTGTGACCCTGTCCTTGCGCGAAGCGTCACGTACAGCGTTGTCCACTATCACGACAGCCGAGTTTCCCCATCTTTATGCTTTGCGTGATCTCCTGATCAATGTGAGGTTCTTGGAGATAAACCCATACGCAGCTCGGCAGGCAAACGACCGTTTCGAGGACCCCTTGCTGAAGCCGGACGCGTCAAATCTCTCCGCTGTGTTGGCACGCCTGAAGGAGGAGACGAGCTCACCTGACCGGCCCGACGGCGTCCTTGCGGATATAGCCGCGGACTTGGCCTCACTGATTCCATCAGTTTGCCAGCTGGAGAGCGGCAGCGACGCCACGCAGCGGCAATTCACGTATGGCCTCCGGTTCGTTGGCGACCTCGCCTTCAGTTCTAGGGTGATCTCCGACGGGACGCTCCGGCTCCTGGCACTCTTGACCCTGCTGAATGATCCCCGCCGTCGCGGCACCTTGTGTTTTGAGGAGCCGGAGAACGGCGTTCACGAGGGACGCATCCCCTCACTCGTTCAATTTCTTCGTCACGCGGCGGTCGCCACTGTCGATCCCGATAACCCCTCTTTTCAGATCATCATAGCAACGCACTCGCCCAAAGTGATGGCCTGCTTGGAGGATCATGAGATCGTTGCTGCTGACATGGTGGCGTTGGCCTCTCCAAGGCCGGAGGCGGCGCGCGCCACAAGAACCCGCATGAGGAGCGGCGTTCTTGCCGTCGGCGATCTGTACGATCCGGAGCACCACCTTGTCCGCTCCGAAATCGAGCGCCTGTTACAGCGCAGCGTTGATGCAGCATGACCTATCCCAGCTGGGCCGCGATGCACGAGGGGCCGACGGACGAAGCATATTTCGACGTTATCATCCCCCGGCTGATGGAGGAGCTCGTTGCAGAACGCGGAACGCGGAACGTAACCATTCCGCTCACGCCGGCCGTTCGCCTCGGGAAGAGTGGGCGCGCGATTGCAGAGGTGGCTGAAGAGGCCTGCCGCGAGCAGGATGCCTTCTTCATCCTGTTCATTCATGCCGATACCGGGGGCCGCGCTTTAGAAGCCGACATCGATCGACGTTCGACCGCCTACTGCGACGCCGTAAATGAACTTTGCGGTTTCCCGCAGGCCCGCTGCGTTGTCATTGCGCCACGTCATGAGACGGAAGCCTGGATGTTGGCGGACCGAGATGCGGTGGGAAGTGCTTTGGGATATCGTGGAAACTTGGGCGCGCTCGGGCTTCCTGCTAACGCCGCGGGCGCGGAGCGCCTCGTGGATCCGAAACAGATCCTTGAGGGTGCAATTCTCCAAGTGCGCGGGCGGCGCTCCGCCGTCCACGTCCAGCAGATCATCCCAGCGATTGCTCAG
Source organism: Sphingomonadales bacterium (assembly GCA_034668685.1). Classification (GTDB taxonomy): domain Bacteria; phylum Pseudomonadota; class Alphaproteobacteria; order Sphingomonadales; family Sphingomonadaceae; genus Allosphingosinicella. The sequence continues at coordinate 2,382 of JAXDPA010000020.1, forward strand.
CGCCAAGATTTCTCCATTTTGCGCCAGTCGAGATCGTTCCGAGCATTTGCAGCCGCACTTGCCGGTGCACTTATAGACCTTGGCTGCATTGCATAGTGGAAGGGTTCAGCGACATGGCCTGGTGCACCAGCAAGTCGCGGAAGGTGTGACCGGTGAGAGCGAAAGCCCATCGGAAGGTTTCACGAACCGGGCCGCTTGTTCTCCAGCCCAAGGCGCACCAGCAGACGAACGTGCCGCCCTGTCCCCCGGACAGGGCTAAGCGCCGCCCTGCGGTGCTCGGATGATTGCTCGGCAATGTCCCCCGGACATTGCCGTCCGCCTGCGGCGGACCGCAATCATGGTGCCCAGGAGAGGACTCGAACCTCCACGCCCTTGCGAGCGCCAGCACCTGAAGCTGGTGCGTCTACCAATTCCGCCACCTGGGCACGATAGGGGGTAGGCGGCGCGAACTAGGGTCGGTCAGGCGCCTTGTCAACGCGGGAGCGAAGCGGCAGAGAGGCGCCGCGTTTCTCCACGGCAAGGACTTGAGGATGGACCGGCTGGTCACTGTGTTCGGCGGCGGCGGGTTTGTCGGGCGCTACGTGGCGCAGGCCCTGTTCCGTGCCGGCGCCCGGGTCCGGATCGCCCAGCGCAACCCCGCCACCGCTTATTTCCTGAAGCCGCTCGCCGGCCTCGGCCAGGACCAGTTCGTCGCCGTCGACGTGCGCGACCCCGCCCGGGTCCGAGCCGCCGTGAGCGGCAGCGACGCGGTGGTGAATCTGGTCGGAGTGCTGAAGGGCGATTTCCAGGCGATGCACGTCGATGCCGCGCGCGCCATCGCCGAGGCGGCGGCGGCCGAGGGCGCCGCGGCTTTCGTCCACCTTTCCGCGATCGGCGCCGAGGCGGATTCGGAATCGGCTTATTACCGCAGCAAGGGCGAAGGCGAGGCGGCGGTGCGCGCCGCCTTCCCCGGTGCGACCATCATGCGCCCCTCGCTGGTCTTCGGGCGGGAAGACAATTTCGTGAACCGGTTCGCCGGGCTGGCCCGCCTCGCGCCGGTGCTTCCGGTGGTGAAACCGGGGATGCGTATCCAGCCGGTCTACGCGGCCGACGTCGCGCGGGCCGTGGCGGCGGCGGTGCTCGACCCGGCCACCCATGCCGGACGGGTCTATGAGCTCGGCGGGCCGCAGGTCATGACGATGCGCGAGCTGATGGCCTGGGTATGCGAGACGACCGGCCGCGACCGCGTTCTGGTCGACGTGCCCGATCCGATCGCCGCGGCCCTCGCGCGCGTGACCGGGTGGCTGCCGGGCGCGCCGCTCACCTGGCAGCAATGGCTGATGCTGCAGCGCGACAGCATCGTCTCGCCGGGCGCGGCGGGGCTCGAGGCGTTCGGAGCGGCCAGGACGCCGCTCGTCGCGGTCGCCGAAGGGTGGCTCACCTCCTACCGCCGCCGCGGCCGCTTCGCCGCCAAGCAACCTTACTGAACGCCGACCGGCAGGAGTCCCATGCTCGAATTCCTGATCATCATCCTGCTCGGCATCGTCGAGGGCGTCACCGAGTTCCTGCCGGTCTCGTCGACCGGCCACCTGATCCTGGCCGGGGCCCTGCTCGGCTATGACGAGAACCACTGGAAGGTGTTCAACGTCGTCATCCAGCTCGGCGCGATCCTCGCCGTCGTGGTGCTCTACTGGCGGACGTTCCTGGCGGTGCTCATGGGCCTCGTCCGCCGCGACGCGGGTGCGTGGCGGTTCCTGCGCAACGTGCTGGCCGCCTTCCTGCCCTCCGCGGTGCTCGGCCTGCTGCTCCACAAGCAGATCGAGGCGATGCTGGGCAGCCCCACCATCGTCTCGGTCGCGCTCATCGTCGGCGGGATCGCCATCCTCGCCATCGACCGCGGCAAGTCCAGCGGGGAGGAGCGCGGAGTCGCCGACATCCCGCTCGGCACGGCGATCGGCGTGGGCTTCATCCAGTGCCTGTCGATGATCCCGGGGGTGAGCCGCTCGGGCGCCACCATCCTGGGCGCGCTCTCGCTCGGGGTCGAGCGGCGGACGGCGGCCGAGTTCAGCTTCTTCCTCGCCGTCCCGACCATGCTCGGCGCGACGACTCTGGAACTCGCCAAGAATCACGACCATCTCGGCGTCGGCTTCCACGCCATCGCGCTCGGCTTCGTGGTCTCGTTCCTCGTCGCCTTGGTCGTCATTCGCTGGTTCATCGGGCTGGTCTCGCGTCGCGGCTTCGCCCCTTTCGGCTGGTACCGGATCGCCGCCGGATCGGCGGCGCTCCTCTGGCTCCTCACACGGTAAGTCGTTGACTTCAGGGCGCCCCGTGCCATTCTTCCGGGGAGAGGAGAGTCTGAATGAAGCGCATCATCGCGGCCGCGGCTCTGGCCGTCGCCGCAACCGCCGCAACCGCCCAGCAGCCACCCGCGGTTGCCGCCGCTCCGAACGCGACTCTCGATCCGGAAGCCGTCGCCGCGGCGCGCGAGCTGATGCTCGAGACGGGAGCCGACAAGCAGGTGGGGGAGATGGCTCAGCGGGCCGCCCAGCTCGGCTTCGACGAGCAGCTCGACGCTCTCCAGCGGCACGTCGGCCGGGCGATCCCGCCCGAGTTGCGCGCAACCCTGCAGGCGGTACTCCATGCCCATGTCGAGGAAATCACGCCGGACCTGAGGGCGGCTTTGCTGGACGAGGGCGCCAAGACCTACGCTCGCTATTTCACGGCCGCCGAGATCCGCGAGCTGCAACGCCTGCAGACCAACCCGGTGATGGTGAAATTCCGCTCCGTCGGCGCCGCTTTCATGACCGATCTGATGCAGATCGGCGTGAATGCCGCGAAACGGCACGACGCCGAGCTCGACGCGGCGCTCAAGGCGGTGATCGACAAGTGGGAAGCGGATCACAAGCCGGTCCCGCCCCCCAGGCATGGCTAGTCCGTTCAGCGGCGGCTCAGCCGGGCGGTGCGAAGCGCGGCAACGAGTCGCATCCGGATGCGTTGTCACGATCGAGCTTCGAGGGAGGCCTGCCTTGCGTAACCTCATTCTGGCCGCCGGCCTGTTGAGCCTGGCGGCGCCGGCGGCGGCCCAGCCGCGCCATCCAGCCCCTTATCCGCCGCGGCCTCGCGTCGAGGAGCGGTTGCCGCGGCCCGGCGAGGTCGAGCGTATCGGGACGATGATCGAGCGGGTGACCGACGCCCTGCTCGATATCGACGTAGGCCCGGTCGCCGACGCGGTCGACCCCTACCGGCGCTACGATCCCAGGCGCGGGCCCGACACGCTTGGCGAGCTCGCGACGCGCCGCGACCCCTATGCGCGGCGGCGCCTGCACGCCGAGATCGAGGACACGACCGCCGGTCTCGGCGCGGCGACTCGCCAGCTGGAGACGATGGCGCCGCTGGTGGCCATGGCGATCGCCGACACCCGCCACCGGATCGACGACGCGGTGCGCGAGAGCCGGCTTCGCCGCGAACGCGATTACGGGCCCGACTATCCGGGCGAGTATCCCCGCGACCGCTGAAAAGCGGGGGATAAGGCACGCGCCGCTGTGGACGGGGGCTCGCCCCCGCCGCTAAGACGTGAGCCGCCATGTGGCAGCTCTACCAATTCCCTCTCTGCCCCTTCTCCCGCAAGGTCCGGCTGATGCTTGCGGAGAAAGGCGTCGCGCACGAACTGGTGCGCGAATCGCCGTGGGAGCGCCGCGACGAGTTCGCCGACCTCAATCCGGCCGGGACGACTCCGGTGCTCGTCGAGGAATCGCGCGGGATCGTGCTGATCGACAGCATGGCGATCTGCGAATATTTCGAGGAGACGGTCGACAAGGCGCCGATGATCCCCGGCACCGCGCCCAACCGGGCCGAGGTGCGGCGGCTGGTCGCCTGGTTCGACGAGGGGCTACACCGCGAGGTGGTCCGGCCGCTGATGGAGGAGCGGATGGTGAAGCGGCTCGTCAACCGCGACCCGCCCGACACCAGGGTTCTGCGCGACGCGATGAAGACCGCCAACGCGCATCTCGATTATATCGACTATCTGCTCGACCACCGCCGCTGGCTCGCCGGCCCCGTGCTGAGCCTCGCCGACCTCGCCGCGGCGGCGCAGCTCTCGGTCGCCGACTATCTCGGCGGAATCGACTGGCGCGGCCACAAGCAGACCGCCGACTGGTACATGGTCATGAAGTCGCGGCCGAGCTTCCGCTCGCTGCTGGTCGAGCGGATGGAGGTGATCGCGCCTCCGGCCCATTACGACAAGGTCGATTTCTAGGGCGCCTAAAAAAAAGGCCCGGCGTTGCCGCCGGGCCTTTTCGCTCTGCCCGGGCCCGCCTTAGCGGCGGTCGCCCATGAAGCGGAGCAGGAACATGAACATGTTGATGAAGTCGAGGTAGAGGGCGAGCGCGCCCATCACCGCGACCTTCTGGGCCACCTCGCCGGTCGAGCCGACGACGAAGTACATGCTCTTGATCTTCTGCGTGTCGTAGGCGGTGAGGCCGGCGAAGATCAGGATTCCGACCAGGCTGATCGTCATGCCCAGCGGGCCCGACGGCCAGAAAGCATTGATCACCATCGCCACGATCAGGCCGACGAGGCCGATCAAGAGGAAGCTCGCCCAGCCGTCGAGGTCGCGCTTCGTCGTGTAGCCCCAGAGGCTGAGGCTGGCGAAGCCGGCCGCGGTCGCGAAGAAGGTCTGGGCGACCGAGGTCGAGGTGTAGACGAGCAGGATCGTCGACAGCGACGCGCCGACCATGGCCGCATAGACCCAGAACAAAGCCTTCGCCGCCGTGCTCGAGATGCGGTTGATCCCGAAGCTCATCAGCATGACGAGCGCCAAAGGCGCGAAGGCGACGATCCAGCCCAGGCCGGACGGACGGCCGGTGACCGGATTGATCAGCGCCATCACCGCGCCGGTATAGGCCATCAGCATCGCCACGATGCCGGTCAGCAGAACGCCCGACGCCATGTAATTGTAGACGGACAGCATGTAGGACCGCAGGCCCGCGTCGTAGACGGCGCCTTCGCGGCCGATCGTCGCGGCCGTCTGCGGCGAGGCGGTCGCACGCGGGTCAAATCCATTAGCCATTTCGAGTCACTCCATGACGCGGCGGATTGGGCCGCCGCTGCGCTTAATATCGTGGGGATGGCGGGCCGGTTCAAGGAAAACCGGTCGCCCGGCTTTTTCGGCTGGGATAGAGCGGCGGCGTAATGCTCCGCCTGTTCGTCGCCATCCGCCCGCCGATCGCGATAAGGGAGCGGCTGCTCGCCGCGATGGGCGGGGTCTCGGGCGCGCGCTGGCAGACCGAGGAACAGCTCCATCTGACCCTGCGCTTCATCGGCGAGGTCGACCGCCACGTGGCGCGCGACGTCGATGCCGCGCTCTGCGCCGTCCATCACCCGCCATTCGAGATCGCGCTCGCCGGCATCGGCGCGTTCGACCGGCGCGGCGAGCCGGTCACGCTCTGGGCCGGGGTCGCGCCGAACGAGCCGCTCAAAGTGCTTCACAACAAGATCGACCAGGCGATCGTTCGCGCCGGCCTGGCGCCCGAGCGCCGGGCCTTCACCCCCCACATCACCCTCGCCCGGCTGCCGCGCGGCGCCGGGCCGGTGCGGTCGCTGCTCGAAACCTCGGGCGGCCTTACCAGCCCGCCCTTTGCCGTCGAGGCGTTCAACCTGTTCGAGAGCGGGTTGACGCCGGAAGGGCCGGCCTACACGCGGCTCGAACGCTATCCGCTCGGCTGACCGGCCCGCTTCTCGCGACGCCACAGCCAGTAGGAATAGACCACCGGGACGCCCACCATCATGCCGATCCCGGCGGCGAACAGGGCCGCCCGCGGGCCGGACGGGATGGGGACGAAGGCGGAAAGCAGGAACAGCAGCCCGCCCGCGACCATCAGCTTGCCGCCGAGGCGATGGGTCTTGATCCACACTTCCTCGCTGGCCAGCGTCCAGGGCGTGCGGATTCCGACCAGGTACATTCGCCGCGACTTGCCGAGCTGATTGCCGATCAGAACGAACGTGAGGCCGAGCGCGCCGGTCATGATCGCGAAAGTCCTGAGACCCCAATGCAGCGCGGCCGACAGCATCACCGTCTCGACCGCCACCATGACGATCAGCAAGGCGGTCCACCCCCAGAGATAGAGACCCTGGCTCCGGTCCAGATTGCGGTCTCGCGGCTCGAGCGCGGGCAGGAACCAGAAGAAGACCGCGAACAGCAGGGTCATGGCGGGCGCGGTCATCAGCGCCGTCCATTTCGAGGCATAGCGGTCGGCGTCGCCGGCGATGTTCCAGTGCACCGGCAGTTGCAGGCCGGCCGGCGCCCGGGTCGCGACCAGGGCACCCGTCGCCGCCATGGCCACGGCCAGCAGCAGCGACAGGATCAAGAGAATCTTCTTGGTCATCACGCCTCTTCCTTCCCGTTCCGATCGACGCCCATCCGCCCCATGAAGCCGAGCAGCACTTCCTCGAGGGTCGACAGATTGAGGCTGTAAAAGATCGTCGCGCCCTTCTGGTCGGCCTGGATCAGCCCGGCCTCCTTGAGCTTGGCGAAATGGCCCGACATGGTCGGCTTGGAGACATCGAAGCCCTCGGCCAGCTCGCCCGCGGTCTTCGAGCCGCTCTTCAGCCGCTCGAGGATCTCCCGCCGGGTCGGGTGGGCCAGGGCTTCGAAGACGGTGTTCACCGCCCTCCAGCCTTCACGAAGGCGGCGATGGCCGCTGCGACGCCGTCGGCGAGCGGCAGGCCCGGGTTGGCGTAGGTCGCGAAATTCGCGGCCCGGTCGTCCGAAGCCACGGCCTTCAGCACATGGTTGACGCCCGGCAGGATCACCAGTTTCGCCCTCGTGCCCGCACCCGCCAGCCGCCGCGCGTCGCCGACGCCGATCTGAAGATCGCGATCCCCCTGGACGATCAGCACCGGCCCTCGGAATGCGCCGACCAGCTCGGCGGGATCGTAGGTCATCATTTCGGCGAGGAATCCCTGCACGACCGGCGCGAAGAGCGGCATCAGGGCGGGGTTCATTCCCGTCGTATCGACCCGCTCGCCCGCTTTCAATTTGTCGAGCGCGGCGAACGCCTCGGGCAGAATCGGCGCGTTGGCCGGATTGGCCTGCAATTGCTCCCGGATGATCTGGTCGAGCGGCCGGCCGGCCGCCGAGATCAGCACGAGGCCGCATATCCCTTCCGCCTGCCGCGCCGCGGCGAGGGCGACGAGTCCGCCTTCGCTGTGACCCGCCACCCAGATGCAGCGCGCCCCGGTCTCGGCCCGAAGCGCCTTTACCCACGCGTGGACGTCGCCGGCATAGTCGGCGATCGTCACCTTGTTGGCGTCGGCGATCGCGGCGCGGCTGCCGAACATGCCGCGCTTGTCGATCCGGACGGTCGAGACGCCCTCCGCGGCGAGCGCTTCCGCGAGCAGACGGTAAGGCGCGGCCTGGACTCCGAGCGGGTTGTTGCCGTCGCGGTCGGTCGGCCCTGAGCCGGGGATGATCAGCACGATGGGCGCGCGCGAAGAGGGCACCGAAAGCAAGGTTCCCTTCAGCGGTCCCTGCGGGCCGGGCGCCTCGACTTCCCGAGAGCCGGGCGTGGGCGCCGCCGCGAGAGCGGCGGCAAGGAGAAGCGAGATCATGGCAGAGGCCCCTTTTATTAGGTATTTAGGCAAATACCTAATAAAAGGGCGCGGGTCAAGCCCCAAACGCGCTCAGCAGCCGGTCGGCCATGGCATGATAGCCGGCGCCCCACAGTCGCACGTGGACCAGCGCCGGGAACAATTGGTAGAGCGGCAGCCGCTCCCGCCACCCCGGAGCAGGCGGCCCGCAGGCCTCGCGGAAGGATTCGGGCGGGCTGCAGAACAGCTCGAGCATCGCGAGATCGACCTCGGCATCGCCATAATAGCAAGCCGGGTCGATCAGGCCGACCACCGCTCCCTCCCGGACCAGAATATTTCCCGTCCAGAGGTCGCCGTGCAGAAGCGCCGCCGGAGGACTTGCCGGGAGGAGGTCGGGAAGACGCCCGGCGAGCCGGTCGACCCGCTCGCGCCAGGGGCGATCGAGCACCGCCGCGGTGCTTACGAGCCTCTGCTCGCCCCAGAAGCGCGGCCAATCCGTCGTCTCGCGATTGTCGAAGGCGACCGAACCGATCGCATAATCGACCGGCCAGCCGTAAGCGGTCGAGACGTGGCCATGCAACTCGCCGAGCCGGCGTCCGAGATCGGCCCAGGCTTTCGGGCTGAAAACGCCGTCATTCCCGACATAGGCGAGGAGCAGGACATTTTCATATTCGGCTTCGACGGCCGGAACCGGGCAGCCCGCCTCCGCCAGCGCCCGCAGCATCGCGGCCTCGGCCGCGACGGAAGGGCTCTTCTTTGCGACGCTGGCGTGATCGCCGCGCCGCACGAGCAATAGTTCGGATACGCTTTGGCCGCCGAGCCGCTCCAATCGGTCCTCCGCGACCCCGGTCAGGGCCGCGACGAGGCTGGCGAAGCCGCTCACCCGTTCCGCTCCGCGATCCGGCGGGCGAGCGCTTTCGCGGCCTCGGAGACTTCCGCCCAGGCCGCTTCGAAATGGCTCTCGTCGCCATGATAAGGGTCGGCCACCGCCTGGCCCTGCCGGCCTTCGACATGATCGAGGAGCAGAGAGAGCTCGGCCCTGGCGCCCGGCGGCTTCATGCGCCTGAGGTCGGTGAGGTTTTGGGCGTCGAGCGCCACGATATGGTCGAACCGTCGGAAATCCTCCGGCTCGACCTGGCGTGCCCTGAGGTGGGAGATGTCGATCCCGTTGCGAGCGGCGACCGCCGTGGCACGGCGGTCGGGGGGATAGCCGACATGCCAGTCGCCCGTCCCGGCGGAATCGATGTCGACGTCCAGCCCGAGCCGCTCCGCTTCCGCCCGCAACGCCGCTTCGGCCAGCGGCGAGCGGCAGATGTTGCCGAGGCAGACGAACAGCACCGAAACCGTCAACCGCGCCTCCTGTTGCGATCGGCGCGGTCGTGCTAGCCAGTTGCCACAGGCAGCACAATGGAGGGGGCATGGCGGCGAACGGGGAAACGCGGACCGCGCCGACGCGCATCGGGGCCTATGCCTGGTACGCCCTCTTCGTCCTGGTCCTCGTCTACGTCGTCAACTTCATCGACCGGCAGATCGTGTCGATCCTCGCCCAGGACATCAAGGCCGACCTCAAGGTCGACGACGCCCAGATCGGGTTCCTCTACGGCACCGCCTTCGCGGTGTTCTACGCCCTCTTCGGGATCCCGCTCGGGCGGCTGGCGGACAGCTGGTATCGCGGACGGCTGATCGCGATCGGGCTGGGCCTGTGGTCGTCGATGACCATTCTTTCGGGCCTGGCGAGCAGCTTCGGAATGCTCGCCGCGGCGCGGATCGGAGTGGGCATCGGCGAGGCGAGTGCGTCGCCGGCGGCCTATTCGATGATCTCCGACCGCTTCCCGAGGGAAAGACGGGCGACGGCTCTCTCAGTCTATTCGAGCGGCCTCTATATCGGCGGAGCCCTCAGCCTGCCGATCGGCGGCTTCGTGCTCAGCGCGTGGAACCGGGCCTGGCCGCACGGCCTCGGCGCGCCGCTCGGCCTGGTCGGCTGGCAGGCCGCCTTCTTCACGGTGGGACTGCCAGGCCTGTTCCTCGCCTTTTGGGTGCTGACGCTGAGAGAGCCGGTACGAGGCGGCATCGACGGCCTGCCGCAGCCTTTGGTGCGCGCCGACGCGTGGCGCGACTTCGGGCGCGAGCTGGCAGCGATCCTTCCGCCGCTCACACTTCTCACCGCCGCGCGGCGCCCCGGCGCGCTTCCGGTCAACCTCGCCGCGCTCGCCGCCTCTGCGGTGGCAGCCTGGGCCCTCGCGCGCCTCACCGGCGATACGCCGCAATGGGCCGCCTACGGCCTCGGCGCCTACGCCATCTTCTCCTGGGTCCAGTCGCTGCGCTGGCGCGACCCACCGACCCACCGCCTGATCTGGGGGACGCCGGCCGTGGCGATGCTGGCCGTCGCCTTCGGCAGCATCTCGTTCATGACCTATGCGATTTCCTTCTGGGTGCCGCCCTACGCGCTGCGCACCTTCTATGCCCTTCCATCCGCGCCGGCCCAGATCCTCCGCGGCATGACCGCCGCGGAAGAGGTGGCAACGATCGTCGGCTGGTCGGCGGCGCTCGCCGCGGCCTCCGGCGTGATCCTCGGCGGAATCGTCGCCGACCGCTGGCGCCTCAGCGACGCGCGCGGCCGCATCTGGGTCAACATGCTCGCGGTCGTCCTTCCCGCGCCGGGGGTCTGGTACATGTTCACCACCCACAGCCTCGCCGGCTTCTACATGGCGAGCCCCATCGTCCAGCTGTTCGGCTCCGCCTGGGTGGGCGCCGCCGTCGCCACCCTCCAGGATCTCGTCCTTCCGCGCATGCGGGCCACGGCCGGCGCCACCTACGTGCTGGGCACGACGATGGTCGGCCTTGCGCTCGGCCCCTATTGCGCCGGCAAGATGTCCGTCCTCACCGGAAGCCTGAGCACGGGAATCCTCAGCCTCTACGTCGTGCCGCCTTTCACGCTGCTGACGCTCTGGCTCTGCTCGCGCCGCCTCGGCGAGATCGAGGCGACCCGGATCGAGCGGGCCCGGGCCGCCGGGGAAGAGGTCTAGCGCGGCACCAGCACGCCGCAGGCGATGCGGGCGCCGGAATTCCCGGACGGATCGGTGCGATAATCGTCGGCCTGGGCGTGGATCACAACGGCGGCGCCGTCCGCGTCGAGCAGGGCATCCGCGGCGGTGCCGGCGAGCGTCGCATCGGCGATCGCATATTCGTAGCTGCCGCGTCCGTCGGCGCCGACGACCAGGTTCGGCAGATCGCCCAAGTGCATGCCCATCGGATTGTCCCTGCCGTGCTGGCGCGCGGTCGGATTCCAGTGCGGCCCAGCGCTCGCGAAGCCGGGCGGATCGCAGCGGGCGACGGCGTGGAGATGCACCCCGTATGTACCGGGGGCGAGGCCGACCGCGTCGACTCGGACGCGAAGCGAATGGCCCGCCGCGCGCACCGCGGCGCGGGCAACGACGCGGCCGTCCGGCGCCTTTATTGGCGCGAACGCCGCGATCGGGACCGCGGCGGAGCCGACAGCCCCGGAATCGCCGGCGGCGCATCCTGTCAACGTCAGGGCGGCGACCATCGCCGCGATGTCCCGAATCGGCGTCATCTGCCGTCTCCTCGTCGTGGGAGCAGTTTCAGAAGCTCCTCGGCGCTCGGCCAATGCCATACCAGCGCAGCCCCGCCTGCTCCACCTCTTCGGGCGGATAGATGTTCCTCAAGTCGACGAAGATGGGCTGCGCCATGGTCCTGGCGAGCCGCTCGAGGTCCAGCGCCCGAAGTACGTCCCATTCGGTGACGAGCACCACCGCATCGGCGCCGGCGGCCGCGGCATAGGGATTGTCGAAGAATTCGACGCCCTCCATCAGCGGCCGCGCCTGCTCGACACCCTCCGGATCGTAGCCGCGAACGTTCGCGCCCGCGTCCTGAAGCGCCTGGACGATGCTGAGCGAGGGCGCGTCGCGCATGTCGTCGGTATTCGGCTTGAAGGTGAGGCCCAGGACCGCGACCGTCCGCCCCCGCGCCTCGCCGCCCAATGCCTCGATGACCTTGCGGCCCATCGCGCGCTTGCGGGCATCGTTGACCTTGACGACGCTCTCGACGATGCGAAGCGGAGCCCCTCGGTCCTCCGCGGTCTTGAGGAGGGCCAGAGTGTCCTTCGGGAAGCAGGACCCGCCATAGCCCGGCCCGGCGTGGAGGAATTTCGGCCCGATCCGATTGTCGAGGCCGATGCCGCGGGCGACGTCCTGGACGTCGGCGCCGACCCTCTCGCACAGATCGGCGATCTCGTTGATGAAGGTGATCTTGGTCGCCAGGAAGGCGTTGGCCGCATATTTGGTGAGCTCGGCGGTCCGGCGGCTGGTGAACAGCAGCGGAGCCTTGTTGAGATAGAGCGGGCGGTAGATCTCGCGCAGGATCTCGGCCGCCTCCTCGTCCTCGATACCGACCACAATCCGATCTGGACGCTTGAAATCCTCGATCGCCGCGCCTTCGCGCAGGAACTCCGGGTTGGAGACGACCCAGGCCTTGGCCGCCGGCGCGGTCTCGCGAAGGATCCGCTCCACCTCGTCGCCGGTGCCGACCGGCACGGTCGACTTGGTGACGACGACGGCCGACCGGTTCAGCGCGCCGGCGATCTCCTCCGCCGCCCCGAACACATAGCTGAGGTCGGCATGGCCGTCGCCGCGCCGCGATGGCGTGCCGACCGCGATGAACACCGCCTCGGAGTCGGCGACTCCCGCGGCGAGGTCGGTGGTGAACGAAAGTCGGCCGTCGCGCACATTGCGTTCGACCAGCTGGTCCAGCCCCGGCTCGTAGATCGGCATGAGTCCGCGGCGCAGCGCCTCGATCTTGCGCTCGTCCTTGTCGACGCAGACGACGTCATGACCGAAGTCGGAGAAGCAGGCCCCGGAAACGAGGCCGACATAACCCGTCCCGATCATCGCAATGCGCATCGAATGCTCCGCTGTGGCTGAAGTGGCGCCCGCTTAGCCCCCGCTCCGCCGTCGCGACAAGCGCTTTCCGGCCGCTGGGCCCGACCTCCGGTGCCCACAAAAAAGAAGGAGCCGGCCCTGAGGCCGACTCCTCCTTTTCGTTTCGCGTCCCGCCTTTCGGCGGAGACCCGCCTACTTACCAGCCGGAGCCGGGGCCGTAGGTGATCTCGACGCGCCGGTTCTGCGGCTCGCGCACGCCGTCGGCGGTCTCGACCAGCGGACGGCTCTCGCCGAACGCCTGGGTGGTCATCACGCCAT
>JAXDPA010000021.1:0-6042 GCA_034668685.1 Sphingomonadales bacterium
GTTCGAGAACGCGCCGATCTGGACGACGACCGGCGCCGAGCCGTTCGCGATCGCGACTTGCGGCCGGGCGCGCTGGAATGGGGAGACCGGCACGCGATTGACGCCAGCGGCGCGGATCAGGGCTGGCTCGGGGGCGACCAGGCTGTGCGCCGCGGAGGCATATTGAACGCGGATCTCGGGCGCCGGAGCGGCCGGCTCCGAAGGCCTGTCGGCGCTCTCGACCGGCGCTTCGGGCGGAGCCTGATAGGATTGCGCGGTCGGCACCCAGAAAGCGGGCGCCTCGGCGGGATGCGCCTCGGCATAGCGGGCCGGAGCGGCCGGAGTGGCGATTTCGGGGGCCGGCGCCGCCTCGGCGATCGCCTCGGTCGCCGCGCCGGCGGCGGGCGCGAGGGCGAGGCGAACCGGCTGGCCGGAATCCTGGACCGGAGTCACGCCGAGCAGGGCGGCGACCCTTGTGGCGCCGGCGCCGGGACGGGCGAAGGCCGCCCATTGCTGCAGCCGGGCGGGAAGCTCGGCCGGCGACACGTCCTGCGCGGCGACCGCGCGGGCGCGGCGCCAGTCGCCGGTCATCGCATAGGCCAAAGCGAGGTTCTGGCGGGTGCGGGCGGTGGCGCCGGGACCGCGGGCGGCCTCTTCCAGAATCTGCACGGCGCGATCGGCGCGACCGGCAAGCGCGAAAGCGAGGCCGACATCGGCGGCCGGCGCGCGGCCTTCGAGATCCTCGAGCCGGGCGGCCGCGGCGCGCGGATTGCCCTGCGCGATCTGGATCAGCGCGACGCTGAGCCCGGCGCGCACGTTCGACGGATCGAGCTCGAGCACATCGGCATAAGTGGTGCGGGCGGAGGCGAAGCGGCCCTGCTTCAGATAGATGTCGGCGAGGAGCTGGCGGTAGCCGGCGTCGCGCGGGGAGAGCGCGACGGCCTGCTCCATCGCGGTCTGGGCCGGATCGAGCTGGCCCTGCCGAAGCGCGCGCCCGGCCTGCTCGTGCAGCGCCGCGGCCTGGCGGTCGGTGCGCGAGTTGGCGCGCTGGGGCTCGTTGAGGCGGCGCATGGCGTCCGATTGAACGCTGAAGCCCATCATCGTCATCGAGACGATGGCGGTGGAGGCGGCGGCTTTGAAGACAATCCTGGTCATCGCTTCGGGCCTTTTCTGGGTCACTTTCTGTTGCTGCTCGAGGCGGGGACGCGCTCGGCCAGCGATTCGATTTCGGGGAGGGACGCAAGCAGGAGATCGAGCGCCTCGGTCACCAGCTGCTGCGCCGACCGGCCGGTGATGGCGGTGGCGAGGCGGAGGCGGAGATGACGTTCGGCATCGACGCGCAGGGTGAAGGCGGATTTCCTGCCCGGCGCTGCGACCGGGGCCCGCACCGGCGCCGGGGCCGGCACCGCGGCCGGGACCGGGCGCCTCGGCAAGGCGACGATTGCGGCCGGGACTTCGGCCCGAACTTCGGCGGGCTCGGGCTCGGGCTCGGCTTCGGTTTCGGCTTCGGCTTCGGCTTCGGCTTCGGCTTCGGGCTCGGCCTCAGCTTCGGGCTCGGCTTCGGTGGCGAAGCTCTCGGCGATCGCGCGCTGTTGGGCGATCACCTCGGGCTCGGGCGATTCCTGATGGACGGGCTTGGGCGCCGGCGTCAGCGCGGCGATCGAGCTCGGGACATGCTCGGGCAGCTCGTCCTCGAACTCGCCGGCGGGCTCGGCACCCATGTCGTTCCAGCCGAGATCTTCGAACCCGCCGTGCGGGCCGAAGCCCTGCGGGCGCATCGCCGGGCGGGCGGCACCCTTGCGCGCCAGCAGGCCGGAGGAGAGCGAGGCGAAAGGTCGTGCTTCGTTCATTGCCGCCTCCCTCACTGGCCGATCACGCGGCGGCCGAAGCCGGACGCCGGGCGCTGGGTGAGCGGGTTCGAAACCTGCCCGGGGGCGGAGAAGACGGTGCGGCGGAAATTCTTCTCGAGCCGGTCGGCGACATAATCCCAGAGCTCGGTGATCTCCTTCGCCGAGCGTGAATTGGGATCGACCTCCATCACGGTGCGCCCGTCGATCATCGAGGCTGCGAAATCGGTGCGGTGGTGGATGGTGACCGGGGCGACGGTCCCGTGCTGCGACAGGGCAACCGCGGCCTCGTAGGTGATCTTGGCCTTGGGCGTGGCGCCGTTGACGACGAAGATGAGCGGCTTGCCGGCGCGCTCGCACAGATCGACGGTGGCGCCGACGGCGCGCAGATCGTGCGGGCTCGGCCGGGTCGGGATCACGATCAACTCGGCGACCTGGATCACCGACTGGATCGCCATGGTGATGGCGGGCGGGGTATCGACGACGGCGAGGCGGAAGCCCTGCTGGCGGAGCACTTCGAGGTCGGCGCCGAGGCGCGCGACCGTGGTCTGGGCGAAGGCGGGCATTTCGTCCTCGCGCTCGTTCCACCAGTCGGCGAGCGAGCCCTGCGGATCGATGTCGATGAGGCAGACCGGCCCATAGCCGGCCCGCTGCGCCTGCACGGCCAGGTGGCCGGAGAGCGTCGTCTTCCCCGATCCGCCCTTTTGCGAGGACAATGCCAGTACGCGCATGAATATTCCCTCGGTTCCCACGCTTGAACCAGGGCTTTGACCCCAAGCTTCTAAAAATCTGGTTAACTTCGAGGTGGGAATTCGGCTGGGCCGAGGAGTGCGGCGCCCGTGGCGAAGGTGCCGATCCTTATGCTAAGGCAGCGTTAAGCAATCGCGGTTAGGCAAAGGCCGAAACGCCGTTCCGGTGGAGGATTTGCGATGACGATCATGACGCGCGCGATGCTGCTCGCCGCCTGCGCCTTTGCCGGCGCCGCCGCCGCTCAAACCGCACCCCCGGCGCCGTCCGCGCCGCCGCCGGCCAATCGCGCGCCGCCGACCGTCGCCGCGCCGAGCGTGCGCGCCGGCCTCGCCGCCTGGCAGGCCGGCGATTATCCGCTGGCGATCGGCAATTGGCGGCCGCTCGCCGACCGCGGCGATGCCGACGCCCAATATGATATCGCCCAGGCCTATTTCCTCGGCCGCGGCGTGCCGCAGAATTCGAACCTCGCCGAGCAATGGTATGAGCGTGCCGCGCGCCAGGGCCATGAGGAGGCGCAGGCCAATTACGGGCTCCTCCTCTTCCAGAACGGCCGCCGCCGCGAGGCGATGCCCTGGATCGAGCAGGCCGCCAATCGCGGCGATCCGCGCGCGCAATATGTTTACGGCACCGCGCTCTACAATGGCGATCTCGCCCCCGCCGATCTGCCCAGGGCTTATGCGATGATGAGCCGCGCCGCCGCCGCCGGCCTGCCGCCCGCGGTGAGCCAGCTTGCGGCGATGGAGCCCCATCTCACCGCCGAGGATCGGGCCCGCGGCACCCAGATCGCCGGCGCCCTGCCGGCGCCGCCCGTCCAGGTGGCGATGGCGGCGGCGCCGCACACGCCCGCAATCACCCAGAGCCGGCCGCCCGAGGTGCGCCTGCCGGCGCAGACGAGGCGGACGCGGCCCGAGCATCCGGTGCAGACCGCCGAGCGGCTGCCCGCGCCGGCGCTCCGCCCACGGCCCGAGCATCCGGTGCAGACCGCCGAACGTCCCCCCGTGCCGGTGCCGGCCATGCCCGCCGCATCCGCCGGCGGCCGCTGGCGGATTCAGCTCGGCGCCTTCAGCAGCGAAGCCAATGCCCACCGCGCCTGGGGCGAATTGGCCGGGCGGCTTGCCGGGCTGCGGCCGATCATGGTCCATGCCGGCGCGGTCTTCCGGCTGCAGGCGGGGCCGCTCGCCAGCCGCGCCGCCGCCGACCAGGCCTGCGCCCGCGCCCATATCGCCTGCTTCCCGGTCGCCCCTTAACCCAATCTTTGCCCGGCCGTTCTAAGCCGCTCCCAAAGGGGGAGCTGAGTTGGGCGCGCCGCAAAGTCTCGAAAGCCGCACCACCGGCATGGCGACCCGCTGGCGCCGGCGCCGGATGTGCATGCTGATCGCGGATGCGCCGGCCCCCGCCGCCCTGCGCGAAATCTCCGCCCGCGGCGCCTTCGTCGAAACCAACATCCGGCCTCCGCTCGGCACCAGCGTCGAGCTCCGCCATCCCGATGCCGGCTCGATCGCCGCAACGGTCCGATCCATCGCCGACGACGGCGTCGGCATCGTCTTCAGCTACGGCGAGCGCTCGGTCGCCTTCGCCCTCGCCGCAATCGCCGCCGACATGAGCAGGCCTGGTTAGGGACTGGGGACTGGGGCGCTGAAGGAGTGTCTCCCAGTCCCCTACTCCGCCCATTCCTTCCGCCCATAACCCTGCGCGTACAGCAGCGCAGTCAGATCGTTCGCTTCGATCCGCGCGTCGGCCGCGGCGGCGGCGGCGGGCCTGGCGTGATAGGCGATGCCGAGGCCGGCGGCTTTCAGCATCGGGATATCGTTGGCGCCGTCGCCCACCGCCAGAGCTGCGTCGAGCGGGATTTGCCGGGCGTGGGCGGCGTCGAGCATGGCCTGGCGCTTGCCCTCGGCGTCGACGATCGGCTTGGCGACCGCGCCGGCGAGCCGCCCGCCCTCAAACAGCAATTCGTTGGAGACGGCGGCGTCGAAGCCGATATCGGCGGCGACGCGGTCGGCGAAGCGGCTGAACCCGCCCGAGACGAGCAGGCAATAGGCGCCTGCCGCCGCCATCGTCCGCACCAGGGCCTCGGCGCCCGGCGTGCTCCGCACCCGCTGCTCAAAACAATGATCGATCACGCGCGCGTCCAGGCCCCTCAGCAAGGCAACGCGGGCATCGAGCGCCGCCTCGAAATCGAGCTCGCCGCGCATCGCCCGCTCGGTCACCGCGGCGACCTCGCCCTTGATGCCGGCATAATCGGCGAGCTCGTCGATGCACTCGACGCCGATCATCGTTGAATCCATGTCGGCGACGAGCATTTGCTTGCGCCGGCCCTCGCGCGGCTGGACGACGACGTCGACCTTGGGGAGCAGGCCTTCGAGGGCGTTGCGGGCGGCGTCGGCGCCGCCCGCCAGGATGAGGTCGCAGGCGCTGCCCTCCTCGACCCATAAATGGCCGCGCGCTCCGCCGAGCGCATCCTCCGCCGCCGAAATATCGCCGCGCGCCAGCCGATCCGCTGCTATCAATGTGGCAATGAACAAGACCGACCCTTCAAAACCGCCCCTCGCGCTTATCGCGGGGCCGACCGCGAGCGGCAAGTCGTCGCTCGCGCTCGCGCTGGCGGAAAGCGCGGGGGGCGTGGTGATCAACGCGGACAGCGCCCAGGTCTATCGCGACCTCGGCCTGGTCACGGCGCGGCCGGGCGCGGCCGACCAGGAGCGGGCGCCGCACCGCCTCTACGGCTATCGCGACGGCGCGGACGCCTGCTCGGCGGCCGACTGGGCGGCGGACGCGAAGATCGCGATCGCGGAGGCGCACGCGGCGGGCCTGCTGCCGATCCTCGTCGGAGGGACCGGCCTCTATCTCCGCACCCTGATCGAGGGCATCGCGCCGGTGCCGGAGATCGATCCGGCGATACGCAGGACGGTGCGGGCTTTGACCGTCGGCGAGGCGCACGCGGCCCTGGCCGGGGAGGATCGCGAGGCGGCGGCCCGGATCCGGCCGAGCGACACGACCCGCATCGCCCGGGCGCTGGAGGTGGTGCGCTCAACCGGGCGGACGCTGACCGCGTGGCAGGCGGAGAAGCATGGCGGCATCGGCGGCCGGGTGACGCTCGCTCCCCTGATCCTGCTGCCGGCGCGCGGCTGGCTCCACGCGCGCTGCGACGCCCGGTTCGAAGCGATCTTTTCCGAGGACGGCGTGGAGGAGGTAAGCCGGCTGCTCGCGCGGCGGCTGCCCGCGCTGGCGCCGGTGATGCGCGCGATCGGGGTGCGCGAGATCGCTTCCTTCCTGCGCGGCGAAATGACGCGCGAAGAGGCACTGGCGGCAGGCAAGATCGCTACGCGCCAATATGCCAAGCGCCAATATACCTGGTTCCGCCGCCAGCCGCCCGCTGACTGGCCGCGGTTCGAGGCGGCGCCGGAGGAGGGGGCGGTCGCGGAGGCGCTGGCGCTGCTCCACTAGCGCCCGTCCCTCTCCCATT
>JAXDPA010000022.1:0-22849 GCA_034668685.1 Sphingomonadales bacterium
CCCTCGATCGGCCTCCACCAGCGCGACAACGACCGCCTCCTCATAACCCTCAAGCGCCTCCGCGATCTCGGCAACACCGTCCTCGTCGTCGAGCATGACGAGGACGCGATCCGCACCGCCGATTACGTCATCGACATGGGCCCCGGCGCCGGCGTTCATGGCGGCGAGGTGGTCGCCGCCGGCAGCCTCGAGGACGTGCTCGCGAACAAGGACAGCCTCACCGCCGATTACCTCACCGGCCGCCGCTCGGTGCCGCTGCCGGCGAAGCGCCGCAAGGGCAACCGCCGCAAGCTGACGGTGCACAACGCCACCGCCAACAACCTCAAGTCGGTGACCGCCTCGATCCCGCTGGGGACGTTCACCTGCATCACCGGCGTCTCCGGCTCGGGCAAGTCGAGCTTCACCATCGACACGCTCTACGCCTCCGCCGCGCGCCACCTGAACGGCGCCCGCATCCAGGCCGGCCGGCACGAGAAGCTCACCGGCCTCCAATATCTCGACAAGGTGATCGACATCGACCAGTCGCCGATCGGCCGCACCCCGCGCTCCAACCCCGCCACCTATACCGGCGCCTTCACCCAGATCCGCGACTGGTTCGCCGGCCTCCCCGAGAGCCAGGCGCGCGGCTACAAGCCCGGCCGGTTCAGCTTCAACGTCAAGGGCGGCCGCTGCGAGGCGTGCAAGGGCGACGGCCTCATAAAGATCGAGATGCACTTCCTCCCCGACGTCTACGTCACCTGCGACGTCTGCCACGGCCAGCGCTACAACCGCGAGACGCTGGAGGTGAAGTTCAAGGGGAAGAGCATCGCCGACGTCCTCGACATGACCGTCGAGGACGCCGTCGAATTCTTCAAGGCCGTCCCCCCCATCCGCGAAAAGATGGCGATGCTCGCCGAAGTCGGCCTCGGCTACATCAAGGTCGGCCAGCAGGCGACGACCCTCAGCGGCGGCGAGGCCCAGCGGGTCAAGCTGGCGAAGGAACTGTCGCGGCGGGCCACCGGCCAAACCCTCTACATCCTCGACGAACCCACGACGGGCCTCCACTTCGAGGACGTGAGAAAGCTCCTGGAGGTGCTCCACGCCCTCGTCGAACAGGGCAACAGCGTGGTCGTCATCGAACACAACCTCGAGGTCATCAAGACGGCCGACTGGATCCTCGACCTAGGCCCCGAAGGCGGCGACAAAGGCGGCGAGATCGTCGCCGAAGGCACCCCCGAACAAGTCGCCGCCGAGCCCCGCTCCTACACCGGCGGCTATCTGAAGGACCTCCTCGCCAAATCCGACCGCGCGCCCCTACCCGTCACCCGGACGCGCAAGAAGCGGGCAGCCCCGGTCCGCGAACGGGAAGCCGCCGAATAGTGGACTGGCGCACCGAGGCCCCTGCTCGGCCCTGAACCCGTCACCAATCTCGCGGCCGAGGCGGCGCTCAAACGACCGGTCGAGGAGCAAGATTACCGCTTCGCATGCAGCTCGCCGCCCGCGCCGGCCCACAGCGGAGATTCTTTGCCGCTTGTGCGTACGATAAATTTAGCTAGACCGTGCGGGAAAGCCAATCCGATCTCATGCGAGCAACAAAGAGAAAGCGTCCTCGCCGTCGCCAGCGAGCTGCAGTCCCCAAAGGTCAACTTGATGCTCTCGCACGACGCGTCAAGTATGTCGGAAGTGTCGAACACAAAACGGCACCCTCTGCCGCCGGGTGGCCACGTCCCCGAGCCGACGCTTCCAAATGTGGGCTTCAGATCAGCGGTGACTTTCAGCGACTCACACGATGGCTTCGGTCCGCGATCCGCCAGGGCGATATCGGAACCCCATGGGAAGGCGACTTCCCCCGCTATGTGTGGTACCGACACAACGGAATCACCTATGAAGCGCGTCTCGTCAATAAGTCTTCTGGAGAGTATAAGGGGTATCCGCTCGACCCGAGCGAATGGCCAGGCTTCCAAACATGAGCATCCAATTCAAATTTGAATGGGAAGAGCCCGGCTTCGCCAAGGGCGATGAACTCCGTGCCACGTGGGCTCGGTTCGAGCTTCTCGTTAATGGGCGACCGGTAACTCGCGTTTTGGATCGAACGATCCGCGCGGAGCGAGCAGCCGTGTACGTGCCGCTGTTTCCTCTAGCGGAGTGGCTTGCTCACAACTGGTTCTTCCTGTTCGCAGAGGTTGGGAGCCGCCACACCCGCGATCGAAGCTACGCGGGCCGGCATTCACTTCGCTTCGCCGGTGAGGGCTACGCCCTTCCGGACTTCCAGTTTCTGCCTGCCGGCGAACTCATGGATCTGCGCTGGTTCCCATACAGGCCGGCAAACCACCTTGTTGAATTCCTCGACGGCGGTGAAGCCTTTTCGCCTATCGTGGAGGTGCAAGCCCGCGCGTCTGAGTTTGTACAGGCTGTCGTAGACAGATTAGCAGCCGAAAATGTCTCCGCGCCATCTCTCACTGAGGAGTGGCAGGCGATCCAGTCTCTCCCGCAAGATGAGCGCCTTTTCGCTGAGGCCGCGGCATCCCTTGGGGTCGATCCTTTCGATCTTCGCGTAAAAGACCAAAACGCTATACTCGACGCGGCTTCACAGGTTCCGGGCGAGGTTCTTCCTGAGCTACTTGCTATCACTCGACCGAAGGACATCGCGACTCAGATCCATTGGTTCAGAGGCGCGGTCAGTGAGCTTGAGCCTATCACATCCGCCCTTACCGATTTGCCGGAACTCGCTTCTGAAATTCGTCGAATACCAAGTTCTGCTGAGCGACCATTCGAGCACGGTCTCAAGGTGGCAAAGTGTGTGCGGGAGAAGCTTGGGATAAATGGCCATCCGGTGGTGGGCCTCGATGGCCTGGCGAGGCTCTTCGGGGATTTCAAAGACTTTCGTGATTCTGGAATAATGCTCCAGCCGGAGACTCGACAGCAAGTGCATGCTGTTGCACTGGCCGACGGGCCGCCGAAGTTTCTGTTGACGAAAACACGCTCCGATTCTCGTCGTTTTGCCTTAAGCCGGGCGGTCTATAATTACTTGATTGGTGCTTTCGCATCGGTCGATATTGTCGCAGATTCATATTTCGCAAAAGACAAGGCAAGCCGCAAGTTTGCGGCCGAGTTGCTTGCGCCTGCAGAAGGTCTGCGCAAGCGCATCTCCTCTGCTGTAGTCGATGAAGATGAAATCACGGCTTTGGCCGAGGAATACGACGTGTCTACGCAGGTCATAGAAAACCAACTAATTAACAACGGCATAGCAGAGATCGCTCCCACCCTAGAAGCCAATTAAGCGTAATTCTAATTGGAGGGGCGAGCGGCACTTAGTTCTGTGCCGCTCATTCCTGAGCCCGAGTTCAATCGCACGCCGACTCGCCTCCGATCGCGAAGGCGACGCCGCGCATGGGGTGGACGCCCGTCGGGGGCGGCCGCGCGGTCTTTTTTGTTTATCGGCTATCGACCCGCCCCATCTTAAGCTGCCCTAAGCCGGGCGATCCCCTCAGCGCTCGCCGCCCGGCACCACATCAGCGTCACACGTCCCAGCTGGCGGACCCAAGTTCGCGCCCGCCCGTTATGCCCCGCTGGCGGCTCGCCGCCCGTGAGACACGAACAGGGAGGAACCCATGCGTAAACTTTTGCTGGCGGGTGCCGTGCTCGCCCTCTCCGCCTGTAGCGGCGGCAATAAGGACGCCGACAATGCTTCGGCGGGCGGCGACAATATGGGCATGGATCAGAACATCACTGCCGACCAGAATGCGACGCTGGACTCGGTGAACGCCGCGGCGTCCAACGGGTCGATCGACGCGAACACGCAGGCGGCGATGCAGAAGGACGTGAAGACCCACGACCAGGACACCAATCTCGCCAACGGCATGTGAGCCGCACGATCTTCGAACGCCTGGGCAGCTATCACGCAGGCGGCCCGAGTGGGGAGCGCCCGCTGGAAAGCCGGGCGCTCTTTCCTTGTCCGCCTTGACGCCCCGCCGCGAAGCTCAGCCTCGCTTTCTCCGGCGACGCGGTGGAATTGATGGCGACGAGGTCGCCATGAAGACGCTCAAGCAAGACGCCCATCGCCTCGCCGCTTCCATCGCCTGATTTGTCTCACCCGAAGCACCAAAGAGGCAGCGCCCGCTCCCGGCTCCGTCGAATCGAGACGACGCTTCCGCGGGCCGCAGCGCCTTTGGTTGCTTCGGTGCTTCGGGTGAAACCCTGCCCCAACCCTCGCCGCCCTCGCGGCCATGAAAGCTCTCGACCAAGATCGCGTGGCCCACTCTCGCCCGCCCCACGCGGCCCAGCCGCTGGCGGAATCGGTTCGTCGCGCCGGCCGCCCGGGGCCGGCAACCAACCGGCCCCGCACTCATTCCCGCTTCCGCCGCCCCATGACGAGGCAGGCCAGTCCCGAGACCAGGAGAGTGAGAATGAGCATCTTCGGCGCGATCAAGAATGCGATCTTCGGCCACAACGCCGCCCAGCCCCAGGCCCAGCCGGCGGCCCAGCCCGCGGCCCAGCAACCGGCCATGCCGCAGATGAGCGCGCCCACCGCCCAGCCGGCAGCCGCCGCGCCGCAGCCCAATGTCGACGTCGACGCCGTGCTCGCCGCGATCGCCGCGCAGAAGGGCCAGAAGCTCAACTATCAGACGTCAATCGTCGACCTCATGAAGCTGCTCGATCTCGATCCCTCGCTCGCCAACCGCGAGCAGCTCGCCACCGAATTGGGCTATTCGGGCGCCAAGGACGGCAGCGCCGAGATGAACCTGTGGCTCCACAAAAGGGTGATGGAGGAGCTCGAGAAGAACGGCGGCAAGGTCTCCGCCGCCCTCAAGGACTGAGGATCCGGGCGCGCGGCCACGTCCCACGCGCCCCGCTTCTCCCTCCCAAAGCGCCGCGGACCTCGGCGCCCTTCAAAAACCGCTTTCCTACACCCGCCGCTTCATGGTCTAAGAAGCCATGGAACAGACAGGGAACTTCGAGTCGCGGCTGCCGCGCCGCCGCCGCGTGCCTGGGGAGCGGGCTTTCGCCCGGCAATGCCCCCCGCGATTCCGTGTGACTTTCCTCTCTTTCCTCTCTTTCGCCCCCCGCGCCGCCTCCGGCCCAGGAGCCCAGCCATGCTGAAGGACCAGGATTCCTCCGCCATCCTTGCCGTCACCGACCTCGAGCGCGCCCGCGCCTTTTACGGCGGCGTGCTCGGCCTCGATCTCGCCGAGGAGGGCGGGCCGGAGGGCGTGCTGATCTACCGGACCGGGCGCACCCGCCTCGTCGTCTACGTCTCCGATTATGCCGGAACCAACCGCGCCAATGCCGTCGTGTGGAGCGTCGGCGGCGCGCTCGATGCGATCGTCGCCGCACTGGAGGCGAAGGGCGCGAAGTTCGAGCATTATCCGGGCATCGGCCGCCTGGAGGGCAACATCCACCATGCCGGCGGGGCGAAGCTCGCCTGGCTGAAGGACCCGGACGGCAATGTCCTGCATATCAATTCGATGTGATCGCGCCGGCGCGCGCGGCGAAACAGGGGCGCCCCGGCTCCGCCTCTCGGCAAGTCTCAACTTCCTCAACTTATTTGCCGCGCCGGACGTCCCAGCGGCTCAGACGGGCTCCCGAACCACCTCCAGCCCCTCCCCGGGCGCCGGCGGCTCGAACCGGCTGGTGATCAGGTCGAACTGGGCGTCGGTCACCCCGGCGAAATCGTGAGTCCCCTCGGCGTTGCGAAGGTGGAGGCGCTCGCGGCAGACCGCGTCCGGCACGTCGAGCCAGTGAAGCACCAGCCGGGCGCCCGCGGCCTCGGCGGCCTCGCGCCAGAAGGCGCGGGTGGCGCGGGTGTTGCCGGGGAAATCGAGCACCACGTCGAGCCCCGCCTCGAGCAGCCGGGTGACGTGCGGCCCCATCGCGCTCCTCAGCTTCGCCGAGACCCGCACATAGTCGGCGACGTCGCGCATCTCGTCGCCGAACAGGCGCTTGGTCCACTCGTCCTCGGAGATGAGGATGGTGCGCGGAGCGGCAGCCAGCCGGGCGCAAAGCGTCGACTTGCCCGCCGCGATCTTCCCGCACGCCAGGTGGAGCGTTCCCGTCATCCCGCTGGTGTCTCGCAGCGCCGCCGCCTGGGCAAGCCCCTGGGCGATTGCCCTTGGCGCCGCTTTGCGCTATGCGGCCCGGCTTCCAAGCAAGAGCGCGGAAAAATCGTGCGGGAGACCGGCCCAGGCCGGTCGTCTGGACCGCTAAGCTTGAACCTCTGCCGAAGCCTCCCGGCCAAGGCGGACCTACAGAGTGAGACCTAATGGCCAAGAAGATAACGGGCTATATCAAGCTCCAGGTGCCCGCGGGCGCCGCCAACCCCTCGCCGCCGATCGGCCCGGCCCTCGGCCAGCGCGGAGTCAACATCATGGAATTCTGCAAGGCCTTCAACGCCGCCACCGGCGACGTCGAGAAGGGCATGCCGATCCCGACCGTGATCACCGTCTATGCCGACCGCAGCTTCTCGTTCGAGACCAAGACCCCGCCGGCCAGCTTCCTCCTCAAGAAGGCGGCGAAGATCCAGTCGGGCTCGAAGGAGCCGGGCAAGTCGACCGCCGGGCGGGTCAAGCGCTCGCAGCTTCGCGACATCGCCGAGACGAAGATGAAGGATCTGAACGCCAACGATCTCGACGCGGCGACGAAGATCATCGAAGGCAGCGCCCGGGCGATGGGCCTCGACGTGGTGGAGGGCTGAGCCATGGCTAGACTGACCAAGAAGCAGAAGGCTTACGCCGAGACGATCGACCGCGAGCGGCTCTATCCGGTCGACGAGGCGATCGAGACCCTCAAAGCCAACGCCAAGGCCAAGTTCGACGAGACGATCGAGGTCGCGCTCAATCTCGGCGTCGATCCGCGCCACGCCGACCAGATGGTCCGCGGGGTCGTCACCCTCCCCGCCGGCACCGGCAAGGACGTGCGGGTCGCCGTCTTCGCCCGCGGCGGCAAGGCCGACGAGGCCCGCGAGGCCGGCGCCGACGTGGTCGGCGCCGAGGATCTGATGGAGACCATCCAGGGCGGCACGATCGACTTCGACCGGGTCATCGCGACGCCCGACATGATGGGCATCGTCGGGCGTCTGGGCAAGGTGCTCGGCCCCAAGGGGCTGATGCCGAACCCGAAGCTCGGCACCGTCACGCCCAACGTCACCGAGGCGGTCAAGGCGGCCAAGGGCGGCCAGGTCGAGTTCCGCGTCGAGAAGGCCGGGATCATCCATAGCGGCATCGGCAAGGCGAGCTTCAAGGCCGAGGACCTTCGCCGCAATTTCGACGCCTTCGTCGACGCCATCGTCAAGGCCAAGCCGGCCGGCGCCAAGGGCAAGTACGTCAAGAAAGTGGCCTTGAGCTCGACCATGGGCCCCGGCCTCAAGGTCGATGTCGCCGAGGTGGCGGGCGCCTGAGCTTAAGGACAGTCACCGATCGCAAGCCCTCCGCAAGCACGCGCAGGCCGAAATGATCGGTGACTGTCCCCTTCGAACGGCAAGGCGCCTTGCCCTCGCCGCCGCCGCCCTCCTCGCCGCCGATCCGGCGCTTGCGCTCAATTGCGCGCTCAAGGAGGGCGTGACTCCCGAGCAGGCGGCGGCGGGCCTGTGCGGCTTCGACGTCGCGACCCGTCATTTCGCCGGCACTCCGGCCGAGCAGGCCGCCTGCCTCACCCGGAAGGTCAGCCCGGGCGGAGTGATCGGCGCTCCGACGCTGACCGGCTTCCTGCGCGCTCTGATGGGGCACGAGCCGGACATCACCCGGGGACGGGTCGCCGACTATGTCCGGGCGCTCGGCATCGACGTGGACAAGGCGCTCGGCGGCGATCCGATGACTCCGGTCACCGCCGATTATTTCATCATCCACGACACCTCGACGCCCAATTGCTCCGAGCCCGGCTGGAGCAAGACGCTGTGCCCTGCGCCCGGCGAGCTGCCCAAGGCGCGGGACAGCGCCGCCTGGGCCGCCGAGCTCGGATTTCTCGGCCATCCCAAGCCGGCGCCGGACCGGCTCGCCCACGCCTGGACCGACCGGATCGGCGGCTCGATCACCGAGGTGACGTTCGACCTGCCGCTGCGCTCGACCAAGTTCGAATCCTGCCTCGACACGCCGGCCAAGGCGGGGCTGTTCCTGGCGGTGGAAAATACCGAGCCCCGCGTCGCCGATCCGGCGCTCGGCCGCCCCAACGACCGGGTGGCGCCCAAGCCCGGCTTCACCCGCGCCCAGTACGACCGGCTCGCCTTGCTCTACATCGCGGCCAGCGTCCGGCGGGGCGGCTGGCTGATCCCCGCCTTCCACGCCGTTCTCGACGCCCGCTTCGCCGATGGCCACGACGACCCGCAGAACTTCTCGATGAGCGCCTTCTCCCGCGCCGTGGAGCGTCATTTGCGGCAGCTCAAGGGACGGCGCGACTGGGCTTCGGATACGCGATTTTAACCGCCCCCGGCGCATGCCCCGCCCATGCGCCTCGTCATCCTCAGGAAAGCCGGCGAGCCCGGCAAGATCGCGATCAATCCGGACCGGGTCACCCATTTGCGCTCGGGGCCCGGCAATTTCGTCGATCTGTTCTTCGGCGACGTGAAGGTCGCGGTCGAGGGGACGTTCGAGGAGGTGGTCAACCGCCTCGCCGGCGAGGAGGTGGCGCAGCGCGAGCGCGACCCCACCAAGGACTGGTTCACCAAGGTCAGGACCTGAGGCTTTAGCCCCCGAATTCGGAACCGGCGTCGGGCGGGGTCGTTACGCGGCTGGCACAGGCGCGCGAGAGGCCGCCGGTGTCGCGTATCAACGGCCTCCCAAGGGGAAAGACATGCTCCTCACCATTGCCGCGATCCTGGTCATCCTCTGGCTGCTCGGGTTCCTCGCCTTCCACGTCGCCGGCGGGCTCATCCACATCATCCTGGTGATCGCCGTCATCCTGTTCATCGTCCACCTCGTCACCGGCCGCCGCGGCGCGCCCTGACAAGCGCATGAAAAAGGCCGGAGCCGCTGCGGCGGCTCCGGCCTTTCGCTTGTGAGTCCGCTTGTCAGCGACCGTTGCGCACGTCGTCGCGATAATCGTGACGGGCCTTGCGCATGTCGTGCTGGCAATCGCGCAGCGCCTTCTGCCGCTCCCACCTGGAGTGGGCGCGGCGCAGGTCGCGCCGGCAATCCTCGCGGTCCTTGCGGACGTCGTGACGATAGTCGCGATAGGCGTCGCGGGCGACGGCCGGCACGGCGCTGACGGTCAGAGCGCCGAGCGCCGCCGCGATGATGAGCTTACGCATTTCAACAGGTCTCCTTCGTTTGGGACGCAAGGGCAACGAGCGGCACCGGCAGTCGTTGCATCCTTGCGCTCCCCGCGCGGCTTGATCTCGGCGCTCATTGCTGTATAGGCGCCGCTTCGCCCGTCCGGCTTGCGCCGGCGCGGGCATCCGTCCGAGACAGCCGGTGCCCCCTCGGGGCTTAATATCCAGCCTAGACGGGGAAGAGTTTTCGCCGGTCGCCCGCAAGGCGCGCTGGGATAGCCCGATCCGTTCGGGTCTTGAAACCACTCCCCATCGGACTCGCCGCCCGCGGTTCATCCCGTGTGCGGTTTCGTGCATCCGGCGGATTGTCCGTCGGGTGATATTGGAGTGAAAGCATGGATCGAGCTCAGAAGGCCGAGCAGGTCGCCCAGCTCAAGCAGACGTTCAACGAGACGAGCGTGGTGGTCGTCACCCGCAATCTCGGGATGACGGTGGCGCAGTCCACCGCCCTCCGGATCCGGATGCGCGACGCGGGCGCCAGCTTCAAGGTCGCCAAGAACACGCTCACCCTGATTGCGCTCGAGGACACGCCCTACGCCCCGATCAGCGACATGCTGACCGGGCCGACGGCGCTCGCCACTTCATCGGATCCGATCGCGGCCGCCAAGGTCGCCGTGGATTTCGCCAAGACGACCGATCGTTTCGAGATCGTCGGCGGCGCGATGGGCGATACCCTCCTCGACATGAACGGCGTGAAGGCGCTTGCCGAGCTCCCGTCTCTCGATGAGCTGCGTGCGAAGATCATCGGCCTCATCCAGGCCCCGGCTTCGAAGATCGCGCGGACCATCAACGAGCCGGGCGCGATGCTCGCCCGAGTGATCGGCGCCTTTGCCGCCAAGGAAGACGCATAACCCGACTGACGAACCCATCCCGTCACCCCAGCGGAAGCTGGGGTCCATGCGAACTCAGCATGGATGCCAGCCTTCGCTGGCATGACGACAGCACCAACGGAGAAGAACAATGGCAGACATCAATTCCCTCGTTGAAAAGCTCAGCGAGCTGACCGTCCTCGAAGCCGCCGACCTCGCCAAGGCGCTCGAAGAGAAATGGGGCGTCTCGGCCGCCGCGGCCGTGGCCGCCGCTCCGGCCGCCGCCGCCGCGGCGCCGGCCGCCGAGGAGCAGACCGAATTCGACGTCATCCTCGTCAACGACGGCGGCAAGAAGATCAACGTGATCAAGGAAGTGCGCGCGATCACCCAGCTCGGCCTCGGCGAGGCCAAGGCGCTGGTCGAGGGCGCTCCCAAGGCCGTCAAGGAAGGCGTCAACAAGGCCGAAGCCGAGGAGCTCAAGAAGCGCCTCGAGGAAGCCGGCGCCACCGTCGAGCTGAAATAAGCTTCGCTCCTTCGTGAGCGGAAGAGAAAGGGCGGCTCCCCGCGCGGGGGCCGCCCTTTTTCGTGGCCGTTGACAGGCGGCTGGGTCCGGGACCTAATTTCCTTGAGGAGGGCCGGACGATGGCGGATTGGCGGGACGAGGAAGAACGGGTCGACGTCATCCTGGTCGAGCACGGCCCGCGCAAGATCAACGTCATCAAGATCCTGCGCGATGTCCTCGGCCTCGGCCTGGGCGAGGGGAAGGATTTCATCGAAAGCCTGCCACGGGTCGTGAAGCAGGGCGTCTCGCTCGACGAGGGCCGCGCGCTGCGAGACAGGTTCGAGCAGGCCGGGGCGATCGTCGATCTCGAAGCCCGTCCACCCCGATAGTCATCCCGGCGAAGGCCGGGACCCATCACCTTGGGGGGGATAGTGACTGTCACTCGCTGCCCTGGGAAGAAGAGGTGGCGGCTCCCGCGCGTGAGCCGCCACCTCGTGCGTCAGGCGTGCTCGGGCTCGCCCAGCGCCTGGGCGACGACCCCTTCGTGGAGGCCGGACGGGTTTTCGGTGTCGAAATGGGCGAGTTCCTCGCCGTCCGGCACGCCGACCGCATAGGAGCGGCGGATGTGGTGCTCGGCGCCGTCCGGGCCGCGCCAGGCGGCGTCGGCGACGACCACCGGCAGCAGGGCGTCCCCCTCCACCTCGGAGGTGGGCAGCGCGACCGCCGCCTCCATCGTCCGGCTCTCGCCGGCGCCGATCGTCACCGGCGGCGTGTCGGCCGCGTCGGCGCGGGGCTCGATCAGCGACCGCTCCATGTCCGACGAGCCGGCGGCGAGCATCCAGGTCGAGACCCGGACGTCCTCGGCCGGGGCCGAACCGCGATTGCCGACGGTCAGTCGGAACTCGACCCGCGCACCGTCTCCGGCGACCCCGGCGCGCACCGGCTCCATGCCGAGCTCGATCTCGGGCTCGCCGGCTTCGGCGGCAACGGCCGCGGGCGCGGCCACCACTTCGGGCTCCGGCGCGACCATCGTTTCCGGCTCGGTCTCATAGACCTCGTCACGGACGACCGAGCGGCGGCGGCGCAGCGCGAAGAGGAGGAGGCCGGCGAGCGCCAGCGCGCCGAGCAGCAGCCACGGCCACAAGGCGGTCGACCGGTCCGGCTGAGGCGCGGGGGCTGGAGCGACCGTGTCGACGCCGGTGGACGGCGCCGCGGCGATCGGCACCGGCGGCGCGGTCGGAGCGACCTCCGGAGGCGGCGCGGCTGTCGCAGCGGGCGTCGTCGCGGCGGCGGCGGACGCCGCGGGTGCGACGGCCGGCGCGGTGCGAACGGCAGGTCGGGCTGCCGGTGTTCGGACCGCAACGCGAGGCGCCGGCGCGCGCGCGGTCGTCCGTGCCGTCGTCGTGCGGGTCGCCGCAGGCACAGCCGGAGCGGGCGCGGTCGTCACCTCGGGGACCGGAGCGGCGACCGGCTGGGCCGGGGGCGGCGCCGGTTCGGGCGCCGGCGTCTGGGCGGCCGGGGGCGGCGCGGGTTCGGTGGCGGGCGGCGGAGGCGCGGACTGGGTATCCTGCGCGAGCGCCGGGGCGAGGGGGAGCGCGGCGGCGGCGAGGAGCAGGCACGTCGCGCGGAGCTTGGTTTCCTGTTTCATAACAGGGCTAGAATGATCTCGCGCGCGCTCCGGGCGCGACGCCATGAGGCCGACGCGACGGGCCGTGCGGCGGCAGCGGCGGACCGCCGCCGCTCGACCCGGCTTCTTCAGCTGGAAGCGTAGAGCTTCACCAGCCGATACAGATAGTTGCGTCCCTCCATCAGCGACTTGACGCCCATCCGCTCGTTGAGGCCGTGGGCGTGGCTCCCTTCCTTGTCGGAGAAGAAGCCGGAAAGGCCGTAGGTCGGGATCCCGGCCGGAGTCATGAAGGCGGCGTCGGTCGCTCCGGCCGCCATCAGCGGCACGAACGGCACGCCCGGCCACATCTCGGCCGCGACCTTCTTCGCGGGCCCGACGATCGCCTCGGTGAGCGGGGGCGGCGGCGCGATCTGGCTGCGCGTCTCGAGCGTCGTCACCTTGACCTGGGGATCGCCGATCACCTGCTCGAGCCGGCGCCTCACCTCCTCGACCGAGGTGCCGGGGAAGATCCGGCAATTGATGTTGGCGCCGGCGCGCTGCGGCAGGGCGTTGGTGGCGTGGCCGCCGTCGAGCAGGGTGGCGACGCAGGTGGTCCTCAGGATCGCGTTCCAGGCCGGGTCCGCCGCGGCGATCACGGCGGCCGCGCGCGCGTCCGCCGGATTGGCGGCGAAGGCGGCCATGGCCGGGGTCGCGGGATCGTGGAGCAGCTTCGCCATCGCGCCGAAATAGCCGAGCGTCGCCGCGTTGGACTGGACCGGGAAATCGTAGGCGCGAAGCTTCACCAGCGCGTCGGCGAGCCGGTAGATCGCATTCTCCTTGACCGGGCGCGAGCTGTGGCCGCCGGGGTTGGTGACCTCGATCCGGTAATTCTGCGGGAATTTCTCGCCGGCCTGGATGTTGAGCGCGACCGGCCTGCCCTGCTCGTCGAGGAGTCCGCCGGCGCCCTCGTTGAGGCCGAACTCGGCGTCGATCAGCGCCCGTTCGTGGCCGGCGAGATATTGCGCGCCGTTGAAGGCCCCGGCCGTCTCTTCGCCGCAGGTCAAAGCCATCTTGATCGTCCGCTTCGGCCGGAAGCCCTCGCGCTTGAAGCGGGCGAGCGTGTCGACCCAGACCGAGGCCTGGGCTTTGTCGTCGGACGAGCCGCGGGCGTAGAAATAGCCATTCTCCTCGACCAGCGTGAACGGGTCGCGCTGCCAGTCCGCCCGGTTCGCCTCGACCACGTCGATATGGGCGAGCAGCAGGATCGCCTTGGCCTTGAGGTCGGTGCCGGGAAGCACGGCGACCAGATTGCCTTCCTTGGGGTGCGACGGCTCGACGATCAGGTGGAGGTCGCTGTCCGGGAAGCCGGCCGCCTTGAGCCGCGCCGCCATGCGCTGCGCCGCGAGCGTGCAGCTGCCGGCCGACAGGGTCGTGTTGGTCTCGACAAGCTCTTTGTAGATGGCCCGGAACTGGGCCTCGTCAGCGGAGGGTTGGGCGAGCGACGGCGCGGCGGCGGCGGCGAGAAGGGAAGCGGCAAGGAGGGCAAGGCGCATCGAAGACTCCGCGAGGGCAAGGGCGTGGGCGGCGCCCTTCTTGCCCTGCCGGGCGACGCTGTCCAGAGGCTTGAGCGCCCTAGAACCGCCAGGCCAGCTCGGCGGTGAAGGTGCGGCCGGGGAAAGGGTGGAAGAGGAAGTAGCGGCGGTCGCCGACATTCTCGACGCCGACCGCGGCCTGCCAGTGCGCTCCGACCCGGAAGCTCGCGCGGGCGTCGACGACGAGAAAGGATTGGAACCCCTGCCAGGCGCGGGCGACGACGTCGCTATTGTCGATCGTCGCGAAGGAGCGGCTGGCGTAGCGGGCGGCGAGAGTCAGCGTGGTCCCCTCCCCTTCGTGCCAGGTCGCGACCAGGGTGGCGCGGCGGCGGGGCACCTGCGGGATGTCCTTGCCGATCGCGGCTGGGAAGACGGCGTCCCGAACCACCTTCGGGTCGGCCAGGGTCAGGCTTCCGGAAAGCTGCAGCTGCGGGACCAGCACATGGGTGCGGTCGAAGGCGAGCTCGAGCCCGAAAGTCCGCACCGCCGGAACGTTCTGCACGTAGCTGAACAAGGCCGTCGAGCCCGGCACCAGCGGCGCCGTCTGCGACAGCAGGGCGTCGCGGATCCGCTCGCCGAACAGCGACAGGCGGACGTGGCCGGCGGCATCCTCATGCTGGACCGCCAGCTCCGCCGAGCGCGCGCGCTCCGGGCGCAGGTTCGGGTCGGGCACGCTCAGGATCGGACCGGTGGCAATGGCCTGGTAGAGCTCCTGCACCGTCGGGAAGCGATAGGCCTGGCCCGCCGAGAGCGTGACGGACCAGGGACCCTTCGGCTGCCAGGCGAGGCTTGCCTTGGGCGAGAAGGCCGAGCGGGCCAGCTCGGGCTGCCGAACGGCCAAAGCGGGCGCGGCCGAGAAGTTGAAGCCGCGATAGGCGCGCCAGCTTTCGTACCGCGCGCCGAGCGCCAGGTGCAGCGCGTTGGCCAGGTCGATCCGGTCCTCCACCCAGACCGCCGCCGTGCGCGTGCGGCCGCTCGCCTGCTGGGTCAATGCTCCCGCCTCCCCGCGGCGCCAGTCGGCAGCGGCATAGCGGGCGGATTCGAGGCGGAAGCGGTCGTAATGGGCGCCGAAGGCGAAGCCGCCGCGCCGGGCGTCGAGGTCGAGCGTTCTCCAGCCGGTGCCGTCCATCCGGACGATCGAGCCCGGCCCGGCCGCCGCCGCACCCGGCAGCGCGCCGGACGGGATGCGCTGCACGTCCTTGTCGTAATCGTAGAGCGAAGCGATCGCCCGCCAATCGAAGCCCGCCGCCGAGCCTTCGAGGCTGAGCGCATGCATCCAGTGCCGCTCGTCGAGGCGGTAGACGTTGTTCGAGAAGGCGCTGGCCGGAACGGTGACGGCGGCGCCTCCGAGCACGATCCGGCCGGCGAACACGCCGCCGTCGAGATAGGTTTGCGCCGAGGCACGGGTATCGTTGAGGAACAGGCCGCTCCGCCAGCCGATGCGGAGACGGGGCGTCAGGTCGAAACCGAGCTTGAGCTTGAGCGTGGCCTGCGACTGGTCCTCGAACCCGCCGGCGCCGATCACCCACACCGGAGCCCCGGTGCGGCTGACGTCGGCGAAGGCGCCGGCCGCCGGCGCCGCGGCCCCGGTGCGCGGCACCGTCACGTAGGCGAGCGGCTGGCTTCGGCCGTGCAGTCGGTTCGCGCTGGCGAACCAGGAGAAGCGGCCCACCCGGTCTCCGGCCGTCGCCGCGAGCTGGTAGGCGGGATAGACCCCGTCGGTGCCGTACTGGCGGAAGGATTGGACCTCCGTGGCCGCCTTGGCCGACGCCTCGAACCGGTCGGGCTGGCGGGTCGCGATGTTGACCACGGCGCCGATCGAATTGCCCGGATAGGCCGCCGAGAAGGGGCCGTAGAGAATGTCGACCCGCTCGATCTCCTCCGGCGCCACCATGAACCAGCGCGGGCTGGCGCTATTGTTGTTGTTGCCGATGAGGGCGGAGAGCAGGATGCCGTCGACGTAGATCAAGCTTCGCGCGCTGGCGCCGACGCCCGAGGTGCGGGTGGCGAGCGGCGATTGAGTGTCGCCCGGATGGCGCTGGCGGACGAGCAGGCTCGGCAGATAGCGCATCGAATCCTCGGGCGTGACCAGGGCCGTGGTTTCGCGCAGCCGGACGGCGTCGACGCTCTCCTCGGTCGCCGGAGTGTCCGGCGCCCGGCGCGCGGTGACGACGATATGATCGTCCTCGGCCGCGAGTGCGCGCCCCGGCAGCAGGGCCGCGGCGACGAGAAAGAGGCGCGCCGCGACGGGCGCGCGTGAATGAAGCGGCATGAATGAGCTTTCGTCCGATGGCCGGATAGGCGGATCAGACGAACCTGGGCGGCCCCCTCGCCGGCGGGAGCGGCGCCGCCGCGCCGGGTGCCGGACTTTCGGCCGGGAGCCAGGCCGGAGCGAGGACGAAGCCGGGCTGCCGAGGGGCGAGGGCGAGCGGGTCGGCCGGCGGCAAGGCGGGCGCGGCGAGCGCCGCGAACGGACAGGGCGCTTCGGCGTGCGGGACGGGACCATGATGGTGGCCGGGATGCGCCATCACGGGTGCGGGACCCGCCGCCGGGCACGGCACCAGCGCCGGCGCTCCCGCCGCGCTGCCGACCATGTAACCCGAGGGAACGAGCAGGCGCAGGAACAAGGCCGCGGCGAGGAGCATCGCGGCTCGCGGCCGGGCGCGCAGGAAAGCGGTCGGTCCCACGCTCCTTTCCTAAGCGTTGCCGTCCGTCGCCGCCAGCCTTAGTCGTCGTCGCGGAACAGGTCGATCCGGTCGTCCCGGGCGCGATGGCGGTGGCGCGCCCGTCCGGTCCACACCCGCCACGCCGCGACGAGGGCGACCGCGGCGAGGAGGATCGCATAGGCGATCGCATGTCTTGCCGTCACGCCTGCAGCTCCTCGTCACCACGCGAGCAGGGTAAACACGCGGTGAGAGACCGCGTTCCGCCGTCGAAACAAATGCGCGGCGGGGCCTGAACCGGGCCAGACGGTGCCGGAGTCGAGCCGCACCGATCCGGCGCAGGAACAGGGCGAGGGCCGCCGGAGTTGATCCGCCAGTCCTCGCCCCGGGAGCGGGCGGAACGAGGCGCTCGTGTGAACAGGAGACTGCCCCGATGCGTAGCTTGATCGCTCCCCTGCTGCTCGCCTCCGCCGTCGCGCTGGCCGGCTGCAACACCGTCCGCGGCGTCGGCGAGGACGTCCAGTCCGTCGCCAACGCCTTCGATCCCAACACCCATTACGCCTCCTGCGGAACCTACGGCCCGATCGACAAGAACGGCGACGGCCGGATCAGCCAGGCCGAATGGAACGACTGGCACAGCGGCGGCTGGCGGGCCTGGGACACCAACGGCGACGGACGGATCAGCCGGGCCGAATATGCCAATTGCTGGTATGGCGGCGGCTTCTACCCGACCTACCACCAGAGCGCCTACGAGCCGAGCTGGATGGCGTTCGACGCCAATGGCGACGGCTATCTCAGCGCCGACGAATATTGGAGCGCGACGCAGTGGAACCGCCTCGACGCCAATCACGACGGGATCATCGATTCCAGCGAATGGCCCTGGTGACTGGGCTGCGCCGGGAGGGCCTTTGACAGTCGCTCCCGGCGCAGGCCGAGGCCCACGAGCGCCGAGGCTCGAGGAGAGACGACGCGTTCGCGGGCCCTCCGGCACCGCGTTCATGGGTCCCGGCCTTCGGGTTCCCATCAAAGTCGTAGTTTGATGGGGTCCCTCCCGGGATGATTCGCGCGCGTTCAACCGCGGTACAGACTGGGGCGGCTAGCGGGGCGATCCCCCCGGGAGCGCGTCGCTCCCGACCGACGGAGCTCGATTCCCGTATGACCAGATTCGCCCTCGCCGGCGCGGCGCTCGCCGCGCTCACCGCCGCTTCCGCTTTCGCCGCCCCGCCGGTGACCGCCCCGGCGCCGCCCGCCCCGCCCGCGCCGCAGGCCCGTCCGGACGGTCCGCGCGGCATGATGGGCGGCGGCGACGAGAGCGTCACCCGCGCCCAGGCGCAGTCGGAGACCGCCGCCCAGTTCGCCCAGATGGATTCCAACAAGGACGGCTTCGTCACCGCCCAGGAGCTGGGCGACCGCGGCGCCAGGATGATCGACCGGCTCGATTCCAACCATGACGGCAAGCTGACCCTCGAGGAGATCGATACCGGCATCCTGAGGATGTTCGACATGGTCGACGCCAACCACGACGGAACCGTCACCCCGGCCGAGCGCGACGCCTTCCGCGCGGCGATGCGCGCCCAGCGCGGCGGCGGCGGCGGCGGAATGCAAAGCGGCCCGGGCGACCAGCCTCCCGGCCAGTAAGTCACGCCCGCAAGGCGAGACCGAGCCCCGGCGCCACCCCCCTGGCGCCGGGGCTTGCTTTTGGGCCGCGCCGGCCGGTGCTAGGGCTCCGCGCATGGCCGACGACGAACCCCGCGCCCGCTTCAGCCCGCCGCTGATCACGCTCGCGGTCGGCAGCGCCGCGCTCCTGCCGTGGCCCGCCATGCTCCGGTACATGTTCGGAGACGTGCTCTGAGCCCGCGCATCCTGGTCGACGCGGACGCCTGCCCGGTGAAGGACGAGGTCTACAAGGTCGCCTGGCGCCACGGCGCGGCGGTCGCCATCGTCAGCAACGCCCGGATCCGGGTGCCCGACCATCCGCTGATCGAGCGGATCGTGGTCAGCGACGCCTTCGACGCCGCCGACGACTGGATCGCCGAGGCCGCGGGGCCCGCGACGGTGGTCGTCACAGCCGACATCCTGCTCGCCGACCGGGCGCTTAAGGCCGGGGCGACCGTCCTCGCGCCGACCGGCAAGCCGTTCACGACGAGCTCGATCGGCACCGCTATCGCCACCCGCGCCATCATGGCCGACCTGCGCGCCGGCGGCGACCAATTGGGCGGCCCCGCGCCGTTCGCCAAGGCCGACCGCTCCCGCTTCCTGCAGGCGCTGGACGAAGCCGTGGTGCGGCTGAAGCGCGGGCGGTGAGCCGCGGAAGTTTCGAAGTTTCGTGAAAATAAAAATCCATTCGATCAATCCGTCTCCTTTGATCGAATTCTTCGATAGGTGACGCCCCGGCGGGGGACGAACCCGAAGAAGGCGTCGCGGGCGTCGGCACCTTGCTCGAGCCGTTCGCGGCCGCGGGCGGCGAGCGCCTTCTCCTCGGCCTCGCTGAGCCGCCGCTCGAACCATGGATCGGCGGGATCACCTTCGCAGTCGCGGAAGCCCGGCGGCGGCGGGAAATTGGTCCGCCAGAAACCGCCCTGCCCGCGCCAGACGCGGTAACCGCCCTCGAGCGCGCCGCTCCCAAGTCGCTCGAGCGCGGCGGGCCAGTCGGCCGCCATCGCCTCGCTCTCGGATGCGCCCGGGCCTGCGAACAGCCGGTCGGCGTGGGCGAGCAAAGCGAGCAGCAGGCGCGGCGAGCGCACCCGTTCCTCGGAGACCAGCTCGCCGTGATAGTAGCGGCGGACCAGGCGGCCGTTCACCGCCTCGTCGATCAGGGCCGCGCGCCCGCGCTCGCCGAGGCCGCGGCGCAGGGCGGCGTCCGAGGCGGCGGCGAAGCCTTCGGCGCCCGGGCGCCGCCTCAGCTCGCGCGCGCTCTGCGCCGTCATCCCCACCGCCGCGGCGGCGGCTTCGACCGACAAGGTCTCGGCGAGATGCTCGACGAACGCCCGCTGCCGCTCGGGAGTCCAGCCGTCGTGGCGGTGCCGGACGGGCACGGGCTCGAAATCGGGCGCGACGGGCGCGGCTGGGCCGTCGGGTCCCTGGAGGACCGGCAGCAGGGGCGTGGCCCGGACGCCCTCCCCCCCGTGTGAAGAATCGTCGCTCATTGTTTGACCAGAACATAAAATGAACATCGAGTCAAGAAAGTCTCCGATTCGGTTCGTTGTCGGAGGGATATCAAAGTGGCCGCGGTTCCTTGCCAGGGCTGCGACGGGGTGCCGGGGCGCTGCCGTGTGGGTGCCGGGGCCGCTCCGTGCGCGTGCGGAGCGGATGCGGGCGGGGTGCCGGCGACCTGGGAATTGGGGGCAGGCCTTGGGGCGCCTGCCGGGAAGGGGATTTCACCCGAAGCACCGAAGCACCGAAGCGGCTGCGATCCGCGGGGGCGTCATCAACTACTCGCAGGAGTCGGAGCGGGCACTGCCTCTTCGGTGCTTCGGGTGAGATAATTCAGGCTGTTGAAGCGGCGAGGACGAGCCTCAACCAAGGCGCGTCCGGGGACGGGCCGAGCCTGACTCGAGCGCGCGCCTTAGTGCCGCGGCGAGACCGCCGGAGCCGTGGCCGCGGCGTGGCTGATCGCCGCCTCGACCTGCTCGGGGGTCGGCCGAGCCGAGGCCTTGGGCGCCTCGCCCGGCGCCGGGCTCAGCAGGAGCACGGCCGCCACCGCCGACAAGCTCGCAATTCCCACCGTCGCCCGCGACATTCCCGCTCTCCCGTTTCGATGGCGAACCGATACCGGGGCCAGGCCGGCGGCGCGAGCGTCTTTACCGCCAATCCTCCGCACCGCCCCGCACAGATGCGCACAGATGCGCCGGGAAGCATGCTTGCGGAGTGACAGTCACCAGTGACTGTCACTGGGGTCTCTTCCTCAGAACGGAAGCTGGTGGCCCGCGATCGCGATCGCGCCGGCCACGGCGATGAGCCCCAGCGCCCAGGCCGGCCGGACGGCGGTCACCCGCTTGGGGTCGC
This sequence comes from Sphingomonadales bacterium, assembly GCA_034668685.1. Taxonomy (GTDB): domain Bacteria; phylum Pseudomonadota; class Alphaproteobacteria; order Sphingomonadales; family Sphingomonadaceae; genus Allosphingosinicella. Next base: position 20,416 of record JAXDPA010000022.1, read on the forward strand.
GCGGGTCGTACCAGAGCGTCGGCAGGCTATCCGGACGGTCGCCCCGGGGCGTGAGCAGAGTCACGTCGGCGCAATAGGCGGTCCCGCCGACCTCATATTGGACCCGGGTCAGGACGGGCTTGGGAAGGTCGGCCGGGCTTGGCGTCCGGCGGAGGCTGTACCCGGAGCGCGCCAGGTACATGTCGCGATCATAGGCCCGCTCCATCTCGCCGAGCTCGCTCGCGCGGGCGTGGGCGAGGACCGGCCGCCGGAAGACGAACGGGAAGGCGATGGGGGCGGCCCCTGCAAGCGCGAGCGCGGCGGCGAGCCCATAGAAATAGGTGTGGATCATCGGGCGCTTGTCGCACCGCAGGGTGGACGGAGGATTAAGGGTTGGCAGATCGAAATGGGTGCCTGTCCCCGTTTTCTGTCAGGCACCGAGTATCCGAACATGAATTGTTACTGCTCTTCAGCCGGGCCCTCGATTTCAGGGCTCTCTGACGCTTCATTCAGGTACAGTGTTTGGTGGCCCCGCCGATGTAGCCAATCGGCCTCAGCAGCTGACAAGCCATTACCCCGGAATTCCCAGGTAAACAGCCCGCCGTTGCCCGACTCTCCCTCGAAATCGTAAGAACGGATGACCCTCCATGGCGTAAGCCAACTCTTATATCCGATTATCGGGAAAAGCCTGCTATGCTCCGCCGGCGTGAAACCCGGCGGCGGAGTTCGCACCGGGCATTTTCTTATCACTTGCATTCCCGACTTTAGGTCACCCACGTCGTCGTACTCAGTTCCTTTGGGCAGAGGGTGCGACGCGTCCCAGTCGCGAGGCCAGACAGCATCCTGCTGGCGATTGAACCAGCCCAGTTCGGCGCAGGTAAATTTCATATCTCTGGCGGTGCTGAATCCCAGATTCTTTATGACAAAGTATGGGGAAAACTGCCCCTCGGCCTTTATGGGCTGCTCGACCTCAATGGATATATTTGGTTGCAGGGAAGCCCATGCAGCATAGGCGCCGAGCAGGCCAATACCACCACCTATGATCCTCGAGATGGCTTTCCATCTAAGGTGGAGTTTCGATCGCTTTCGGCGTCTTCCGCTACCTGCGCGGTGACGAGTGCCAAACTGGGGCATAGACGGACGCGGAGGAGACTGAATTGGCTCGGCCGCTGGTGAATGCGAAGGCGCCTTGAAGCTAACACTTACCTTCGTTGCCTTCAAAGGTCGCCGCCGCGAAGGGTGTAATGGTAGGTTCGTTGGCACGCGTCTTGTCGTGCACCGGGGCTGCAAAACGGTCAATTGAGGCGGTTGATTACCCGATCCCTTGACCCTTCGCCCCCGCCCCACTATCTAGCGCCCACACCCCATTCGTATCGGAACAGGACGCGCCGTCGCGCAGCGCGTTCAACGCATTGATCGGGCGGGGTTTTCAAGACGCTGAAGCTGCGGTTTCCCAGGTGGAGACTCGCGGCTTTTTGTGTCTCTGCTGCGACTCGCATCGGGCTTTGCCCTCGCTTTGCCGCGAGGTGCGGGCTCAGCATGGACCCCGGCTTTCGCCGGGGTGACGGTTACAGGGGCTCCTACCCCCCGCAGACGAGGCGACACGACAGACATGGCGACCACCGCTCCCAGCAGGCCCCTCCGCGCGACGCAGTCCACCGCGTCCAAGCGCATCCGCAAGATCTTCGGCAACATCCACGAGGTTTCGGAAATGCCGAACCTCATCGAGGTGCAGCGCGAGAGCTACGAGCATTTCCTCCGCTCGCGCCCGCAGGACCATTACGTCTCCGGCCTCGAGAAGACGCTTCGCTCGGTGTTCCCGATCCGCGACTTCGCCGGCACCGCCGAGCTGGACTTCGTCCATTACGAGCTGGAAGAGCCGAAGTACGACGTCGACGAGTGCCGCCAGCGCGGCATGACCTATGCGGCACCGATGCGCGTCACCCTGCGCCTGATCGTGTTCGAAGTGGACCCCGATACGGAGACGCGGTCCGTGCTCGATATCAAGGAGCAGGACGTCTACATGGGCGACATGCCGCTGATGACGAAGAACGGCACGTTCATCGTCAACGGCACCGAGCGCGTCATCGTTTCCCAGATGCACCGCTCGCCCGGCGTGCTGTTCGACCACGACCGCGGCAAGACGCACGCGTCGGGCAAGTATCTGTTCGCCGCGCGGGTCATCCCCTATCGCGGCTCGTGGCTCGACTTCGAGTTCGACGCCAAGGACATCGTCAACGTCCGCATCGATAGGAAGCGCAAGCTGCCGGTGACGGCTTTGCTGCACGCGCTCGACATGGCGAACGAGGAGATTTTGAACACCTTCTACGGCCGCGTCACCTTCGTGCGCGGCAAGAACGGCTGGGCGATCCCGTTCGTCGCGGAGAATTGGCGCGGCCAGAAGCCGAGCTACGACGTCGTCGACGGCGACAGCGGCGAGGTCGTCTTCGCCGCG
>JAXDPA010000023.1:0-13761 GCA_034668685.1 Sphingomonadales bacterium
CCCGGGGGGAGAGGGGTCGGGGGTGAGGGGTTGGGGCTTATTCGGAGAGGCCCTAGCCCCTCACCCCTAACCCCTCTCCCCAGGGGCGAGGGGACGCTCTAGGAAGGCTCCATGGCCGACAAAGGACCTTCGCCGAACGCCCGCCACCCCGGCCAGCGCGACCTCACCACGGGGCGGATCGCGCCGACCCTGCTCGCCTTCGCCCTGCCGACTTTGGGTTCCTCGATCCTGCAGTCGCTGAACGGCTCGATCAACGCCGTCTGGGTCGGCCGCTTCCTCGGCGAGGACGCGCTCGCGGCGACGTCCAACGCCAACATCGTCATGTTCCTCTTGATGGCCTTCGTGTTCGGCTTCGGAATGGCCTCTACCATCCTCATCGGCCAGGCGTTCGGACGGCGCGACGTCGACGGGGCGCGGCGGGTGCTGGGCACCGCGCTCGGCGCCTTCCTCCTCGTCGCCGCGGCGATCGCCGTCGCCGGATGGATCTTCTCGCCGGCCCTGCTGAAGCTGCTCGCCACCCCCGCCGCCGCGGCGCCGCTGGCGCTCGCCTACCTCAGGGTCATCTTCATCGCCATTCCCGGCTCGCTGATGATGATCATGCTGATGATGGCGCTGAGGGGCGGCGGCGACGCGATGACTCCGCTCTGGTTCATGATCCTCATCGTCCTGCTCGACAGCGGATTGAACCCCGTCTTCATCCTCGGCCTCGGGCCGGCGCCGGCGCTCGGAATCGCCGGCTCGGCGACCGCGACGGTGATCGCCAATTACACCGGCCTCACCGCGATGCTGGTCTACATCTACGTCCGCGACCTGCCGCTGCGTCTCCGAGGAGCCGAGCTTCGCTACCTTCTTCCCGACCGTGCGATCCTCAAGACGATCGTCCTGAAGGGCCTGCCGATGGGGCTGCAGATGATCGTCATCTCCTCCTCCGCGCTGGCCCTGATCGGCCTCGTCAACCGCGAGGGGGTCGACACCACCGCCGCCTTCGGCGTCGCCATGCAGCTGTGGACCTATCTCCAGATGCCGGCGATGGCGCTCGGCGCGGCGGTCAGCGCGATGGCCGCCCAGAATATCGGCGCCGGGAAATGGGAGCGGGTGAGCGCGATCACCCGCTCGGGCGTGTTCTTCGCGCTCGGCATAACGGGGGCGCTGGTGGTCCTGCTCGCCATCGCCGACCGGCCCGCTCTGGCCCTGTTCCTCGGCGGCCACAGCCCGGCGCTGCCGATCGCCCGGCACATCCAGCTGCTCGCCACCTGGAGCTTCCTGTTGTTCGGAGTCACCCTGGTCCTGTTCGGGACGGTCAGGGCGAACGGCGCGGTGGTCGGGCCGCTCGTCATCCTCGCCATCGGCCTCTATCCGGTGCGGCTCGGCTTCGCGCTCGGCACCTATCGCTGGCTCGGCGCCGACGCTTTGTGGCTGAGCTTCCCGGTCAGCTCCTTCTCCAACATGGTGCTCGCCGCCGCCTTCTACCTCCACGGCGGCTGGCGGAAGAGCCGGATGAGCATCGGCGGCCCGGCCGCGCCGCCCGACGAGAGCGAATGCGTCGAGGAAGCCCTCGCCGACGCCGAGCCGGGCGGGAGGCTCAACCCGGCGGGGTAATTCCCCTCTCCCGGGGGAGAGGGGTAGGGGTGAGGGCGTACGGAGTCTCCGGAACGACGCTGTCCCGTCACGGCTAAGCGACGCGTCCGTAACCCCTCACCCCCAACCCCTCTCCCCCGGGAGAGGGGAGGCCACCGCGGGCGCCAATGCCTACAGCGTGGTATCCGCCAGGTTCGACTTGTACTGGGTGTTGGTCTGGCGGTCGGTGATCACGATATAGACGTAGCTCGGCGGGATCACGCCGTCCTCGGTCGCGAACCAGATGCTGCCGAGGTCGCTCGCCTTGCCGAGCGCGCAGAAGCCGTAGAGGCGCTTGCCGCGCGAATCGTAGAAATCGACCCAGCTCCGCGAGGCCTTGGTGTTGAGCCCGCAGGGCGGCAGCGCCGGCGCCTGCGCGAACATCGAATCCGGATACGAGCTCTTGTTGAACACGTCATATTTGTGCCGGACCCAGTTCTTGCCGCCGGCGCTGTAATATTCGAGGCCGGTCAGATAGAGGACCGGGTTCGGAAGCGGCCCGGCCCGCGCCGGTCCGGCCAGCAGTATCGCGGCCGCCAAGACGAAATTTTTGCCAATCTTCATGCCGTTTCTCCCCCCTCGTTCGAAATGTGGCTTAACTGTTCCTCCATCGCCGATCGCTTGGGCGCAGACTGACACTTTTCGCATTCCTCGGCAATGACGGAACGCCCTCGCAACGAGGCGGCGCTTTGCAGCGGCGCGCGCGCGGCGCTACTAGCCGGGCGATGACCGAAGCTGCCTTTCCCGCCACCCGCCTGCGCCGCACCCGCGCGTCCGCCTGGAGCCGCGCGCTCGTTGCCGAGAACGTCCTCACGCCTTCGGACCTGATCTGGCCCTTGTTCATCGCCGAGGGGGAGGGGGTGGAGGAGCCGATTTCCAGCCTGCCCGGAGTCTCGCGCTGGTCGGTCGACCGGATCGCCGAACGGGCGCGCGAGGCCCGCGATCTCGGAATCCCCTGCATCGCGCTCTTCCCCAACACGCCGCGCGAGCTCCGCACCGAGGACGCGCGCGAGGCGCTCAACCCCGACAACCTCATCTGCCGCGCCGTCCGCGCCGCCAAGGCCGCCGCGCCCGAGGTCGGTGTCCTGACCGACGTCGCACTCGACCCCTACACCGCCCACGGCCATGACGGCATCACCGACGAAGCGGGCTACGTCCTCAACGACGTCACCAGCGCCATCCTGGTCGAGCAGGCCCTGGTCCAGGCCGAAGCGGGTGCCGACATCGTCGCTCCGTCCGACATGATGGACGGGCGCGTCGGCGCGATCCGCCAGGCGCTCGAGAAGCGGGATTATTGCAACGTCCAGATCATGGCCTATGCCGCCAAATATGCCTCGGCCTTCTACGGCCCGTTCCGCGACGCGGTCGGCTCGCGCGGCCTCTTGAAGGGCGACAAGAAGAGCTACCAGATGGATTACGCCAACGCCGAGGAGGCGCTTCGCGAGGTGGCGATGGACCTCGCCGAGGGCGCGGATACGGTGATGGTGAAGCCCGGCCTGCCCTATCTCGACATCATCCGCCGCGTGAAGGAACGGTTCGAAGTCCCTGTTTTCGCTTACCAGGTGTCCGGCGAATATGCGATGATCGAGGCGGCGGCCGCCGCCGGCGCGGGCGATCGGGACGCGCTGGTCATCGAGACCCTGACCGCGTTCAAGCGCGCCGGCTGCTCGGGCGTCTTGACCTACCACGCTCCCGTCGCGGCGCGGCTGCTCGCGGGATGAGGGCCGAGCTCGAGCGGCTGCAGGCCCAGGCGGCGGCGCTCGAACCGGATGCCGGCGCCCGGGCGGCGCTGATGGACGCCGCTTTCGGTCACGCCCAGGCCTTTCTGGAGGGACTCGCCGAGGGCCCGTCGAACCGCGACCGCGCCGACGCGTTCGCGATCCGGCTGGATCCGGAATTCGCGGAAGGCGGAAGGCCGGCCGAAGAGGCGCTGGCCTTTCTCGCGACGTGCGTCGACGCGCCGGGGATCACCACCGCCTCGCCGCGCTTCATGGGCTACATTCCGGGCGGCGGCCTGTTCCACTCGGCGCTCGGCGACTTCCTCGCCGCCGCGTCGAACAAATATGCCGGCTTCGCCTCCGCCGCGCCCGGCGCGGTGCGGATGGAGAATGCGATCCTGGCCTGGCTCGCGCAGGCCGTCGGCTATCCGGCCGAGGCCGCCGGAACGCTCACCTCCGGGGGAAGCCTCGCCAACCTCACCGCCATCGTCGCCGCCCGCGAGGCGCGGGACCCGGACGGCGGCGGCGCGGTCTATTCGACCGAGTTCGTCCACCATTGCCTCGACAAGGCGCTCCACATCGCCGGCCGCGGCCGCTCGCCGCACCGCCGGGTCGCGACCGACGAAAGCCACCGGATGCGGCCCGAGGCTTTGGCCGAGGCGCTGGAGCGCGACCGCTCGGACGGCATCCGCCCCTGGCTGGTCATCGCCTCGGCGGGGACGGTCGATACCGGCGCGGTCGATCCGCTGCCGGAGATCGCCGATCTTTGCGCTCGCCACGGCGCCTGGCTCCACGTCGACGGCGCCTATGGCGGCCTGTTCATGCTCTGCCCGGAGGGACGCGAGAAGCTCGCCGGGATCGAGCGTGCCGACAGCCTCGCGCTCGACCCGCACAAGACGATGTTCCTCCCCTATGGCACCGGCGCTGCTTTGGTGCGGGACGGTCAGAGCCTGAAGGACGCGTTCAGCGCCACCGCCGCTTATCTCGAGCCGCTCGGGCCGAGCTCGGTCGGGCCCGAGCCGGCCGACCTTTCCCCAGAGCTCACCCGCCACTTCCGCGGCCTGCGGCTGTGGCTGCCGCTGCAGCTGGCAGGGGTTGCGGCCTTCCGCGCCGCGCAATCGGAGAAGATCGGGCTCGCCCGCTATTTCCACGCCCGCCTGTCGGAGATGGAAGGGTGGGACGCCGGGCCGCCACCGGACCTGTCGGTCGTCGCCTTCCGCTACCGCCCGCGCTCGGGCGATCCCGACGCCTTCAACGAGGCCTTGCTTCGCCGGCTCCAGGACGAGGGGCGGGTGTTCCTCTCCGGCACCCGCATCGGCGGGGCGCCCTGGCTGCGCTGCGCCATCCTCTCGTTCCGGACCCACCTCGAGCATGTCGACGCGACGATCGACGCCCTCGAACGCGCCGCCGCCGCGCTGGAGGCGGAATGAGCCGGACGGGCGAGGCGGCCGGGTTTCGGGGGCGCCTCCACGAACGCCACGCGCGGCCGCTCTTCCTCGCCACCCTCCTCACCGGATCCTTCCTCCTCTTCCTCGTCCAGCCGATGGTGGCGCGAATGGCGCTGCCCCGGCTGGGCGGCGCTCCGGCGGTGTGGAACAGCGCGATGGTGGTGTTCCAGGCTTTGCTGCTCGCCGGATACGCCTACGCCCATTTCCTCGCCCGCCTGACTCCGCGTCTCCAGGCCGGAGTCCATCTCGTCCTGTTCGCGGTCGCCGCCCTGTGGCTTCCGATCGGACTCGGCGCCGCGACCCTTCCGGCCGGCGCCCAGCCGGCTTTCTGGGCGCCCTGGTTGCTGCTCGGGGCGATCGGCCCGCTCTTCTTCCTGGTCTCGGCGCAGGCGCCGCTGATGCAGCGCTGGTACGCTCTGGAGAGCGCCCGGGCCGAGCCCTACGCCCTCTACGCCGCCTCGAACCTCGGCAGCTTCGCCGGCCTCATTTCCTACCCGCTCGTCGTCGAGCCGCTGCTCACGCTCCGCCAGCAGAGCCTGCTGTGGACCGCCGGCTACGCGCTGCTCGTACTGCTGGTCGCCGCCGCGGCGCTCACCATTCCCGCCCACGCCGTCGAGGCCAAGCCGGAGCGTGTCTCCCCGGCCCCGCCGGCGCGCCGCGTCCTGCACTGGATCGCACTCGCCGCCGTGCCTTCGGGGCTGATGCTCTCGACCACCACCCATCTCACCACCGATATCGTCGCCGTGCCCCTGCTCTGGGTGGTGCCGCTTGGCCTCTATCTGCTCAGCTTCGTCATCGCCTTCGCCGCCGGGCGGAAGACGGCGCACCTGTTCACCGCGATCGCCCCGCTGGTCCTGCTCATCGCCGGCGGCTTCGCGCTCAGCGAGGGCTCGGGCCAGCCGCTGTTCAACGCCACGGTCGGCCTCGTCCTCTTGTTGGTGACCGCCGTGGCGCTTCACGCCGAGCTCTATCGCCTCCGCCCGGCCGCCGACCGGCTGACCGGCTTCTATCTGGCTCTGGCCGCCGGAGGCGCGCTCGGCGGGCTGTTCTGCGCGGTGGCCGCGCCGCTCGTCTTCGACTGGGCCTATGAGCATCCCCTGCTCCTGCTCGCCGCCGCCTTGCTGGTGCCGCAGCGCCCGTTCATCCCCTGGGCCGCCGACCTTCCCGCCTGGAGCCGCTGGGCGCTGGCCGCGGCCGCGCTGGCGCTGTCCTATGCCGCGGACATGCGGCCGCTGGACTGGATCGATTCGACTTGGGCGGCCCTGCTCAGCATCCTCATCTCGTTGATCGTCCTCCATTTCGTCGGCTGGCGCGCGCTGTTCGCCGTCGGCCTGGGAGCGCTGATGCTGAGCTACGGTGGCTGGCAGAAGCTCCACCAGAGCGAGTCGGGCCTCCGGACCCGCTCCTATTTCGGAATCTACACGGTGAGCCATCGCTCCCGTCCGCCGTCCCGACTGCTCACCCACGGCACCACCCTGCACGGCATCCAGAACCTGATTCCGGGGCAGGAGACGGAGCCCACCACCTATTACGCCCGCGGCTCGGGGGTGGGGCGCGCGATGACCGCCGCGCCGGCTTTGTACGGGCCCGCCGCCCGGATCGGCGTGGTCGGCCTCGGCTCCGGGACGCTCTCCTGCTACAGGCAGCCGGGCCAGGACTGGCGTATCTTCGAGATCGATCCGGCGATGGTCCGGATCGCCCGCACCCGCTTCAGCTTCCTGGCCCGCTGCGCGCCCGCCGCCCGAATCGTCCTCGGCGACGCGCGGCTGAGCCTCGCCCGCCAGCCGCCCGCCTCGCTCGACCTGCTGGCGATCGACGCCTTCTCCTCGGACGCCGTGCCGATGCACCTGCTCACCCGCGAGGCGCTCGCCGTCTACGCGCGCGCTCTCCAGCCGGGCGGGCTGCTCCTCATCCACATCTCCAACCGCTATCTCGACCTCGAGCCGGTCCTCGCCGCCCGCGCCCGCGACGGCTGGGCCGGCCTCGTCTACGAATATGTGCCGGAGCCGGAGGAGGTGGCGCGCAACATGACCATGTCGATCTGGGTCGCGATGTCGCGCAGCGGAGCGACGCTGGCGGCGCTGAGGCAGGCGAGCGGCGCCGACGCGTGGCGCTGGCGTCCGTGGCGGCGGCGCACGGGCTTCGCCGGCTGGACCGACGACCATGCCAGCATCCTGCCGTTGCTCGCCGACTGGCGCAGCTGGCTGCCGCCGCGGGGGGCCGAATGATGATCGAGACGGCGAGGCTCGTCCTTCGCGACTGGCGGGAGGAGGATCTCGACCCGTTCGTCCGCCACACCAACACGCCCGCGGTGATGCGCTGGCTCGGCGGCGTCCAGGATCCCGAGGCGCTCAAGGCGCGCTGGCGCGAGCGGGTGATGGCCTGGCAGGAGAGCCGGGGCTTCACCTACTGGGCGCTGGAACGCCGGGCTGACGGGGAGCTGCTCGGCTTCTGCGGCCTGAAGCTCGCCGACGCGCCCGGCGGCGAGGCGATCGCCGGCCTCCACGAGATCGGCTGGAGGCTGCGCGAGGACGCGTGGGGGCAGGGCTATGCCAAGGAGGCGGCGATCGCCACGCTCGATTTCGCCTTCGATCGGCTCGCCGCGCCGACGGTCGTCGCCCTCACCGTTCCGGGCAATGCCGCGAGCTGGGGGCTGATGGAGCGGCTCGGCCTCCGGCGCCGCCACGACCTCGATTATTGGGACACCCGCTTCGGCGAGGAGCTCAACCCGACCCTCGTCTACGACATGGAGGCCGAACCATGGCGCCGCCGCCGCCGACCCTGATCCCCTATCACGGCCATACGCCGGTGCTCGATCCGACCGCCTTCGTCGCTCCGGGCGCGGTGCTGATCGGCGACGTCGAGCTCGGCGCCGAGGCGAGCATCTGGTACAATTGCGTGCTCCGCGGCGACGTCAACCGGATCCGGATCGGCGCCCGGACCAACATCCAGGACGGCACCGTGCTCCACGTCGATTCGCCGCGCCCCGGGCACGAGGCGGGCCAGCCGACCCTGATCGGCGAGGAGGTGCTGATCGGCCACCTCGCCATGGTCCACGGCTGCATCCTCCACGACCGCAGCTTCGTCGGGCTGGGGGCGATCGTCATGGACGGCTGCGAGATCGAGAGCGGCGCCATGCTCGCCGCGGGCGCCATGCTGACCCCCGGCAAGCGCATTCCGGCGGGCCAGCTCTGGGCGGGCCGGCCGGCCAAATATGTCCGCGATCTGAGCGCGGAGGAACGGGCGACGAACCTCGCCGGCGTGTTCCACTATGTCGAGCTGGCGCGGCGCCACCGCGCGGCTTTCAGCTCCGCCTGAGCGAGGCCTCCAGCCGGGCGATCTCGGCCGCCTGCGCGTCGGCCAGCGCCTGAACCCGGGCCACCGAGTCGCGCAGCCGCGCCGAGTCGGCTTCGCTGACCGTCGTGGAGTTTGTCTGGTCTGCCGCGTAGCGGTCGAGATCGGCGAGCGCCCGGCCGGTCCGGGCGCCCGCCGCCGAGGCGCGCGACACCGCCTGCTCCGCTTCGATCCAGCTGTCCGAATTGGCCGCGCCGCCCTTGGCCACGGCCGCGCGAGCCGGTCCCGCCGCCCGCTCGAACTCGGCCTGACCCGCCTCGGCCTCGGCGACCAGCTCCGCGATGCGCCGGGCGATGGCCGGGTCGTCCGGCCGCACCGGGGCCGGCGGCAGGACGGCATCCCGTTCGGCTTCGTAGGCCCGCTCGGCCGGCCGCTGGGCGAGCGACGGGAAGGTCCCGTTCTCGGCGCAGCCCGCCGCCGCGAGCAGCGCCGGAAGGACCAGCAAAAGGCGGGAAAGGGGGCCCATCGGGCCTCGTCTATGCGCCCCCCGCCGGCTCCGCAACGGGGTTGCGCGCCTTGGGTCTACCCCCTATGTGGCCGTCTCCCGCGCGCCCGTAGCTCAGCTGGATAGAGCACCAGACTACGAATCTGGGGGCCGGAGGTTCGAATCCTTCCGGGCGCGCCACTCACCCGACATCGCCCTCTCCGGCATAGCCGCCGCTGCCGTCGCGGCGTTTCTCGATTTCGCGCAGCGCTTCCTCGGCGGCGTCTTCGAGGGTGTCGTGGCCTTGCGGGCCGTCGGGGGGAGGGGCCGGGGCCTTTTCGCCGCCGGTCACGCCTTCGCGTGCTCCGGTTTCCCCTTGCGCTTGGTCGAGGCCATCTTCTCGAGCTCCTTCTCGCTCATCGACGAGGCCATCGACTTGGAGGCGCCCTGGAGCTTGCTCTTCGGCGTGTCGCCGCGCTTGGCGGACAAAGCGGCGCCCGCCGCCTTCTGCTGCGCTTTCGATTTGGCAGGCATGGTCGAACTCCTCTAACGGGACGCCGCAAGGAACCCGCACGCGCGCGAACCGGTTCCGGACTTCAAGGGAGCGACGCCGAGCATGGACGAGATCGAATGGTGGGAGTTCGACTCCCCCAAGGAGATGGCCGAACAGGCGGCGGGCGACATCGCCTTCGTCATCGAAAGCGCGCTCGAGGCGCATGGCGGGGCTCGGCTCGCGCTGTCCGCGGACAAGGATGCCGAGCCGGTCCACGCCAGGCTCGCCCGGTCCAAGGCGGCGGACTGGTCCAAGATCAGCATCCTTCCCACCGACGACCGGCTGGTGGCGCTCGACGATCCGCTGAGCCGCTTCCGGGCGCTCCAGGGCTGGTTCGCCGCCGGCGGCGCCGAGATGGTTAGCCTGGTCGACGAGGCGGCGCTCGGCGACCGGCAGGAGGCGGGGCGGCTGGCCGACGCTCGGCTGTCGCTGCTCGGCGGGCCGCTCGATCTCGTCCTGCTCGGCATGGGGGAGGACGGCCATACCGCCGGAATCTTTCCTGGGCCCGACTTCGAGCGGGCCGTCGCAGGCCCGCGCGAGCGCCGCGCCGTCGGCCTTCGCGCCGATCCCGCGCCCGCCGACGGCGGTGTCGACCGCGTCACCCTTTCGGCCGCGGCGATCGGCGCGGCGCGCGCCGTGATGATCGTCATCGCCGGCGCGGAAAAGCGCCGGGTGCTCGAGCAGGCGATCAAGGAGGGGCCGCTGAGCTCGGTCCCGATCGGGCGCGTCCTGGCCGCGATCGAGACCCCGATCGACATCTTCTGGAGCGCGCAAGGCTAGGCTTGGCCGAAACGGCCATGCTATCAGCGCCTTCGCTGACAAGGGGGCGCAGGTCGATGGCGGCAGCGACGACGGCGGCGGGAGAGGCGGAGCGGCCGCGGTGGCGGCTGCCCGAGCGCCTGCCCGATTTCGGGCGCCGCTCGCTGATCCTGTTCCGCCTGCTCTGGTTCGCCGCCTTCCTGCTGGCCCTGGCCGGGCCGGTGGCGGGGACCTGGTATCGGGTCAAGGACGCCAGCCGCAACAGCGCCCTCATCCCGGGCAGCCGCGCCGGCTTCGCGGTCTCCGACAAGGACCTCACCCGGATCCGCTTTCCGGTCGGGCCCGAGGCGGCGCGGCTCGGGCTGAGGCGGGGCGACCATATCGTCGCGATCGACGGGATTGCGGTCTCGCCGGTCGTGCCGATGCCGGGCACGCCCGCCGCGGTGAAAGCGAAGGTCACCGACGCGGACCAGGCCCTGTTCGGCGACCTCCTCTACGGCGAGGAGAGCCGCGACGTCGCCCTGACCCTGCGCGGCCCCGACGGCGGCGTCCGCGACGTCCATGTGACCACCGGCGAGCAGCATATCGAGGCGGGCGCCGCCGCGCTCGGCATCCCGGACCCGGTGCTGAGCTTCGCCGACCTCATCCACCTCATCACCTACCCGTTCCTGCTCGCCTCCGCCTGGGTGCTCTACCGGCGCAAGGAACGGGACGTGATCAGCTCGGTCGTCTCGCTCGCCATCCTGCTCACCATGGCGAGCGAGCAGCCGTCGGCGAGCTTCCTCGAGCTGGTCGCCCACGTCCCCGCCTGGCTGCACCGATCGCTCTACGACCTGGGCAATGTCTGCCTGCTGGCCGGGATCATGCTCTTCCCGCACGGCCGCCTGTCGCCGCGGCCGGTGCTCGGCATCGTCGCCACCCTGCCGATCCTCTTCTTCCTCGGCGGGGACCTCTACCGCACCGTCTTCATGCTCTACATGGCGGCGAGCGTGCTCACCCTGGTCTGGCGCCTTCGCCACACCAAGGGCGACGAGCGGCAGCAGCTCAAATGGGCCCTGTTCGGCTTCTCGGGCTACGCGCTGTTCCTCGCCACCTCGCTCGTCTCGGACATGTGGAAGCTGGAGGCGGCGAGCCTCGGCGGCCGCCTCGGCCTCGAGCTTCTCGCCGGCTTCTCGTTCGGATTCGCGTTCCTGCTCCTGCAGCTCGGGCTGTTCGTCGCGCTGATGCGTTACCGGCTCTACGACGCCGAATCGGTGATCACCCGCTCGGCGTCGATCGCCGTCATCGCCCTCATCGTCGCGACCCTGTTCGAGATGGTCATCGAGGCCCTCAAGCAGTTCGTCCAGAACGAGTTCGGCCAGAACAGCGGCTCGACCGGCCCGGTCGCCGCGGCGGCGCTCGCGACCATCCTGATCAAGCCGATCTATGAGCGGGTCGAAGCCTGGACCGAGCGGCGCTTCCACCGCCGCCTCGTCGAGCTGCGCGAGGATCTGCCCGATTGCCTTCGCGACCTGCGCCATGTCGCCGCGTTGCCCGAGCTGCTCGACCAGGTGTTCGACCGGGTCGAGGCCGGCGTACGGCCGATCCGGGTCGCCGCGGTGATCGGCGGCCGCGTGGTCGGAGCGCGCGGCGCCAACGGCGAGGAGGTGCTCGCCTGGATCGCCTCGGCCGGCCTCGACCCGGCCTGCGAGATCCATTTCGAGGGGAGCGACGCCTTCTTCCCGATCCGGGTGCCGCTTCGGCTCGACGACGGCTCCTGCCTCGGCTTCCTGCTGATCGGGCCTCGGCCGGATTGCTCGTCGATAGGCTCGGCCGAGCTCGCCGCGCTGAAGGACGTCGCCGGGCCGATCGCCCGCGCGCTGTGGATCACCTTGAGCCGCGAGGGGCGCGAGCACGAGGTCGCGGCGGCACTGGCCGTGCAGCAGCGCCAGATCGACGCGCTGTCCGCGCGGCTCGCGATTGACCGCCCCGGCGCCGCGGCCTAGTCTCGCCGCGGCAAAGGCTGAGGGGAAGTGCCTGATGTTGCGTAAGGTTCTGCTGGCGTCCGCCCTGCTTGCGCTGCCGCTCGCGGCGGCCGCCATTCCTGCACACGCCGATACCAAGAGCGGCAAGTGCGAGCAGGATCAGGGCAAGAAGCGCCGCAACTCGACGATCGGCGGGATGTTCGGAAGCCTCGCGTCGCGCGTCGGAGTCCCGACCAGCGTCGCGGGGGTCGGCCTTCCCACCTCGGAGATACTGTCCGAAGCGATCACCGCTTTGCTCGACTGCAAGGAGCAGCAACAGGCCGCCACCGCCACCAACGAGGCGATCCGGGGCGGAGTCGGCACCACCTCGACCTGGCAGAGCGAGAGCCGGCAGAACGTCTCGGGCTCCTCGACCGTGACCGGCCAGCAGAAGACGGCCGACGGCCGGCAATGCATGACCGTCACCGACGTGGTCATCGTCGACGGCGAGGAGACCACAGCGCCCAAGACGATGTGCCGCGATCCGGGCGGCGGCTGGAAGCGGGCCTGACGCAAATGGTCCGTCGGCTGCCTCTCGCCGCGGCCCTGCTTTCCCTCGCCTGGGGCCAAGCCGCCTATTCCCAGGCCGATCCCGACAACCCGACCTGCCCCAAGGCGATGAACTGGTCGACCTACCGCCAGATGCGTTTCACGCTCGACGAGACCGGCGGACATCGCATCCTGAGGGTCGAGGGCCTCATCGACGAGGGCGCCCCGGATCGCCTCCAGGCCGCGCTGGCCCAATACGATCCGACCAAGATCGACGAGATCTGGGTGCGCTCCCCCGGCGGCGACGCGCGTGCCGGCAACCGGATGGGCAAGATGATCCGCGACGCCGCGATCCCGACCCGGATCCCGAAGGGCTGGGCCTGCTTCTCCGCCTGCAACTTCGTCTTCATGGGCGGATGGGCCCGCTTCGTGGACGAGGGCGGAATCTTCGCCGTCCACATGTTCACCCATATCGTCGATCGCGAGGCACTTCGCTCCGAGGTCGCCGGCGACAAGGCGGCGGGCACGGTGGCGGGGATCGAGCAGGATAGTGCCCTGCTCGCCAGCGAGGACAACGACTTCCTCATCCGCATGGGCGTGTCGCGCAAGCTTCTGACCGACGTCATGTACAAGCAGAAGGCGGTCGCCGATGCGGGCGCCGACCGCTCGACCCGCCGGTGCCTGACTCAGGACGAGCTCATCAAGTACACCGTTGCAACCAAGCGTCTCGACTAGTCCAGGGAGAGAGACATGCGTTCGCTCGCCGCCGCCATCCTTCTCAGCGCGACCCTTCTTGCCGGCGCCGCCGATGCCGCCACCCTCGTCGTCCGCTCCTCGGGTCCATCGGCCAAGGCGCTGCCGCCGGGCCGGACGATCGCCGACGGGACGCCGGTCAGCCTTCAGGCGGGCGACATCGTCACCGTCCTGGTCGCGACCGGCACTCGGATCCTGCGCGGGCCGGGCTCGTTCAACCTCGCCGGCGGCGGCCGCGGCCTGCCCGCCGCCGCCTTCAACCCGCGCGCCCGCTTCGGCGCGATGCGCAGCGGCGAGATCGCCAGCCCGAGCCTGTGGGACGTCGACGTCTCGCAGAGCGGCACCTTCTGCCTCGCCGACCCGAAGGCGGTGACCCTGTGGCGGCCGGAGTCGGACGACGCGACGAGCCTGTCCCTCAAGCACGGCGCCCAGGCGCAGACGATTTCCTGGCCGGCCGGCAAGGCGACGATCGCCTGGCCCGCCGCGCTCGCCGTCGCCGACGGCGCCGACTACGACCTCGCCTTCGCCGGCAGCAGCGATGTCTCGCACCTCAGGCTCAAGGCCCTGTCGCCGGTGCCCTCGGACCTGCCCGGCCTCGCCAGGGCCTTCCTCGACAAGAGCTGCCAGTCCCAACTCGACCTGC
>JAXDPA010000024.1:0-26791 GCA_034668685.1 Sphingomonadales bacterium
GTCGCGGCGGTTGAGCACGAACGGGATCCGCGTCTGCAGGTCGTCGAGCCGCTGCCCGTGGCCGATATAGCCATGCTCGAACAATTCCTCGCCATGATCGCCGATCACGAGCAGCACGCTGTCGTCGAACACCCCGAGCGACTTCAGCCGGGCGACGATCCGGCCCACCTGCCAGTCGCCGTAGGCGACCGAATTCCAATAGGTCCGCCGGACCCAGTCGCGGTTGGCGAAGCCGATCTCGCCGCGCGGGATCGGCGTTCCCGGCAGCAGCTGAAGCGCGCCGGGGAAGCTGTAGGGGAAATGCGAGGCCTGGATGTTGACGTAGAGGAAGACCGGCCGACTCCAGTCCGACGGGCGGCCGAAATGCGAATCCAGTTCACGCAGCACCGTACGGCCGTCGACCATCAGGTTGATGTCGCGCAGGAACGGCCAGACCCGCTCGCGCTCGAGGGTCTTGGCGTCGACGAAGACGTCGGCGTCCTCGCGCATGCCGGTCACCTCGGCGGTGCCCCCGAACGTCTCAGCCTGCCCGGAAAGGACCCCGATGCGGTAGCCCGCGCGGCGGAAATCGTCGAATAGCGACGCGCCGCGGTTTTCGGGATCGAAGCGGCCCGTGAACAGCGACTTCAGGGACTGGCGGGTGAAGCCGGCGTGGCTGTAGGCCTCGTCGGAATGGCTGCCGGAGGCCGCGAGCGCCGCCAGGTTGGGCGCCACCGGCCGGCCGTTCCAGCGCAGGGTCAGGGCGTCCGCGCGGGTGCTCTCCATTACGATCAGCACGACGTTGCGCTTCACGGCGCCGAAACGCGGCGGCGGCAGCGGCGGCTCGGGCGCTTCGCGATAGTCGCCGGCGAAGCCGTCCTCGTCGACACCGTCGCCGGGGACATCCAGGGCGAAGGGGTGGACGGCGGCGTCGAACGGCCCCGGATCGCGCTGTCGCGAGAAGTAGCTGTAGCCGTCCCGGTCGAAGTCCGTGGCGGCGTCGAGCGCGGCGTAGAGCAGCCAGGGCGCGGTGAATCGGTCCAGCCCGGCGCGGACGTCCGTCCGGATCGCCGCGACCGCGAGCAAGGCCGGCGCGGCGACCAGCAGCGCGACGGCGACCGGCCACGGCGCGCTCGGTTTGGAGGGGAGGGTCACGCCATGCCGCCGCAGGCGCCGGCGGACGACGAGCCAGGCCGCCAGCGCGGCGCCGAGCAGGAGCAGGACCGGCACCGCCTCGCGAAGCGCATAGGCGGCGGCGTCGAGCAGGCTGCCGCCGCCCAGCTGCCGGATCAGCTGGAGCGAGACCTGGTTGCCGAGATAGGCGGCGACCTTCTCCCTGGCCCCCGCGAACGCCGCGTAAGCGAGGAGATAGAAGGCGAGAAAGTCGAGCAGGAACAAACCCTTGTCGCGCGGCCGGACGATCCGCCGAGCGCCTGCCCAGGCAAGCCAGAGCAGGAGGAGATGCGAGGCGGCCAGCGCCGCGGCGAAAAGCGCGAGCTCGCTGGGCCGGTCGATCACGCCGAAGCGCAGGGCGCCGAAGCCGAAGATATCCGCCCGGCGGATCGCCAGGGCGAGCTCGACGGCCAAAGTCGAGGCGGCGGCCGCTGCCAGCCACGGCAAGGGCCCCAGGCGCGCGAAACCGTTGGACGACGCCATCAGGCGCGGCGGCGCGTCAGGCAAAAAAGAAGGGAGCCGCTCGGGACGAGCGACTCCCTGCTCGGGCTCTGGGGTGGGATCCGCCGCCAGTGCCGCCGATCAGGAATAGGTGATAATGGCGTCCGACTTGGGTCCGGCGCCATTCTCGGCCGCGCCGGCGGCGAGGCGCTTCACCCGGGGCGACGTCCAGGCATCGCGTCCCGGCTTCGTATTGGCCTTCGGAGCCGAACCATGCTGAACCGCCATCATCATGCTCCCTTGTGAATTTCCGCGTCTTGCATTGGCGTGGCGCCCCGTCAATGTCAATTCAACGGGGTTTTCAGCGAGGTTGAAGACAGGGGAGGAAACCGGCTAGGCGGCACGGCATAGACGAGGAGTTGGCATGCAGAATATCCTGGTAAGCCGCAAGGAAGGGCTGGTCGAAGCGGAAGTGGACGGCGAGATCGTCGCTCTGCACGTCGACAACGGCACCTGCTACGGCTTCAACGGCACGGCGAGCGCGATATGGCGGATGCTCGACCGGCCGCGGCGCCTGGACGAGATCTGCGAGGACCTGACCGGCGACTACGAGGTCGAGCCGGAGCAGTGCCGGCGCGAGGTCATGGACCTGCTTCGCGATCTGGAGAGCGATGGGCTGGTGGAGCTTCAAGGAGCGTCGGCCGGCGGGACCTAGCCGCCGCGATTGCCAAGGCTCCGTCGAGCGTCCATGGAGCGGCCATGCTTTCTCAACGGACGCGCTATACAATCCGGGCGCTCCTCCACCTCGCCGACCGCTATGGCGAGGGCCCGGTGCAGCTCGGCGAGATCGCCGCGGCGCAGAACATCCCGCCCAAGTTCCTGACCGTCATGCTCTCTCAGATGATCCGCGAAGGCCTGGTGGCGAGCCGGCGCGGCCGGGACGGCGGCTATTGGCTGGCGAAGCCGCCGGGCGACATCAGCTACGGCTCGATCGTCCGGCTGACCCGCGGCTCCCTGGGGCTTCTCCCCTGCGCCAGCCGCTACGCCCACAAGACCTGCGACCATTGCATCAGCGAGGACAAGTGCCGGCTCCACCGGGTTATGCTGCTGGTGCGCGACGAGACGGCGCGAATCCTCGACGGCCTCAGCCTCGCCGACCAGGTGCCGGCGGACGTCGGGCTCGACACCTAGATCAGGATCCGGAACAGCGCTCCGCCGCTCTCGCTCTCGGCGAGGGCAATCGAGCCGCGATGGGCGAGCACGATCTGGCGGGCGAGGCTGAGGCCGACGCCGGTGCCCTTCGCCTTGGTAGTGAAGAAGGGCAGGAACACGTCCTGCCGCAGGCTTTCCGGCACGCCGGATCCGTTGTCGGAGACCTCGATCTGCACCCGCCCGTGCGCCATGCGCTGGAAGCGCATCGCCACCCGCGGAGACTGAGCGTAGCCGGCGGCGGCCTCGGCGGCGTTTCGCATCAGGTTGATCAGCACCTGGCAGAGCAGATCTGGGTCGGCGTCGAGGGTCAGGCCCTCGGGCGTCACCTCGACCGCCAGGGACACGCCCGGCGGTGCGTCGCCGGCCCGGAACAAAGATTCCAGTTCCCGCGCCCACGGCAGCACTTCGAACAGCCGGCGTCGGACCTCCGGCGTTCGGCTGATCTGGCGATAGCTCTCGACGAAATGCATCACGCCGTCGGCGCGCCGCGCCAGCGTCTCCACCGCGGCGCGGGCATCGGCGACGATCGGATCGGCGCCCGTGTCGACGTCCCTCATCAGCGCCGCGGCGGTCTGCGCCAGCGACGTGACGGGCGTGATCGAGTTCATGATCTCGTGGGTGAGGACTCGCACCAGGTCGCTCTGGGCGGCGATCTCCACCGCGTTCAATTCCCCCTGGATCGGCTGCACCGCGATCACCCGGACCATGCCGCCCAGCCGATGAACGGCGGCGGCGCTGACCACCGCCGTCTGCGGCATCGCGTCGAGGGTCAGCGGGACCAGATGGGGGCGGGTGATCGCGTCGGCCTCGAGCGCCTTGGCGAAGGTTTCGCCATATTCGCGGAAGTCGGCGGTGCGCACGCCGTCATGACGAACGAAAAGCCGCCGCGCCGCCTTGTTGATGAGCTCAACGCGTCCCTCGCTGTCGACGGTGAGCAGGGGCGTCGGCGCGTCGTCGAGCACCGCCTCATAGAAACGGTTCGCGTCGCTCAGCCGGTGGCGCTCCTCGCGCAGGCTGCGCATGCCCTCGTCCAGCGCCTTGCCGATCTCGGTAAAGCCGCTGCCGCCGCCGCGCGAGAAGCCCTGCGAGAGATCGCCCAGCCGGATCGCCTCGAGGAAGCGGGCGATCTCGACATTGGTGCGCTGGATGTAGCGCCACAGCTCGGCGACCGCCCAGAGGCAGAGCGCGCCGGCGATCAGCCGGGCGGCGACGAGGCCGGGGAAGGTCAGCGCGGCGGCGAACAGCACCGCCGCGGCCAGAAGCAGCGCCGCCCGCCACGCCAGCCCGGCGACGAAGCGTGCCCTAAAGACCATGACGGCGACCCCCCCTAGAGGCCATGCTTGTCCATGCGGCGGTAGAGCGAGGCGCGGGTAAGCCCGAGCTCCTGGGCGGCGAGCGAGATGTTGTAGGCGTGCTTCTTCAGCGCCTCCTCGACCATCTGCTTCTCCGCGCGCTCGAGGTTGAGATCGTCCCGCTGCACCAAGGCGGGCGCGGCGACGCTCGCCGGCCGCGCACCCGCCGCTCGGGACAAGGAGAAATCCTCAACCGTGAAGGCGCCGTCGCCGGCCAGGATCACGGCGCGCTCCGCCGCATGGCGAAGGGCGCGGACGTTGCCGGGCCAGTCATAGGCCTGCAGCGCCGCGAGCACCTCCGCGGGAAGGTCCCGGGGCGGCTTGCCGTATTTCTTCGAGTAGAGCGCGACATAATGGTCGATGAGCAAAGGCACGTCCTCGCGCCGCTCGCGCAGCGGCGGAAGTTCGATCTCGACCGTGTTGAGGCGGAACAGCAGGTCCTGGCGGAACAGGCTCTCGTCGGCCAGCCGATCGGGCGACAGGTTGGTGGCGGCGACGACCCGGACGTCGATCGGGACCGGCTTGTTCGCGCCGACGGGGACAACCTGGCGCTGCTCCAATGCGGTCAGCAGCTTGGGCTGCAGGTGGAGCGGCAGGTTGCCGACTTCGTCGAGGAACAGGGTGCCGCCGTCCGCCGCCTGCAGCCGGCCGATCCGGTCGCCGCGCGCGTCGGTGAACGCCCCCTTCACGTGGCCGAACAATTCGCTCTCGAACAGATTCTCGGCGACGGCGCCGAGATCGACCGAGACGAAGACACTGTTGGACCGCCGTGAGCGGCTGTGCAGCTCGCGGGCGACCAGCTCCTTGCCGGTGCCGTTCTCGCCGAGGATGAGGACGTTGGCCTCGGTCGGCGCTGCCCGCTCGATCAGCGAATAGACCCGGCGCATCGCCGGCGAATTGCCGAGCAGGGGCGTTTCCGCGCCGGCGGCGGGGGCGGTGATCGCGACCGCCCGCTTGCGCTCGGCGTCGACCGCGTCGCGCGACTTCCTGAGCGCCGCCGCCGTCCGGACGGTGGCGAGCAGGCGCTCGTTCGACCAGGGCTTGGAGACGAAATCGGTGGCGCCGCGCTTCATCGCCTCCACGGCGATGTTGACGCCGCCATGGGCTGTGATCATCACAACGACGGCGTGCGGATCGCGCTTCAGGATCTTGCCGAGCCAGTGAAAGCCTTCGGCGGCGTTGGTCGCGCCGCGGCCGAAATTCGCGTCGAGCAGAACGAGGTCCGAGGCGTCGGAGCCGATCGCGGCGAGCGCCTGTTCGGGATCCTCGAACGCCGCGACCTCGTCGAACAGCTCGCGCAGGAGCAGGCGGGCCGACAGGAGGATGTCCGGATCGTCGTCGACGACGATCACGCGGCCGAATTCTTTCCCCTCCCCAACCACATCCGTCTCCTACAGCCTGGCCGGAAAGCGACAAACAATAATCGTGCCACGGCGTCCGCCTGCGGACAGAAGCCGTCCGCTGGCGGACAGGCGGAGCGCGACCTGCGCCTTAGGAAATGGCGGAAATCGGCCATTCCCGCCGCTTGGCACGGCTCATGCTGCAGGTCGGGGGACAGGGGAATTGGGTCCGGGAGGTAAGCATGCGCAGGTTCGAAGCCGTCGTCGGTGCCGCGATCTGGATCGCCGTTGCCATCTTGATGCCGATGTCGGCGCTGGAGCCGGTGGGCAGCGGCGTCGCCCAGGCGGCGTCGCGCGCCGCCGCCGGCTCTCCTTGCGAGGACGGCAGCCCGCGCCTCGCCATGGGCTGCCTCAGCGTCCACCTGTGATTGTCCGGCGCCGAACAGCAGTGTCCGTTTCCGGACAGAGTCTCGCGGCGGCGACCGTCCTCGCGCCTCGGCCGCGCTGGCACGATGATTGCTGGGCAACGGCGAGGAGCGGCGTGAGGACGAGATGAGCGTGATCAGAATGCAGAGCGAGCCAAAGGCCCAGAGCGGCAGCGGAATGGACCGCGTCGTCGAGGTGAAGGGCCTGTCGAAGCGGGTCAAGATCGGCCTTGCCGCCGCCGCGGCTTTGCTGCTCGTCCTCCTCTTCTGGTGGTTCGCGCCGACCGCGAACAGCCAGAGCGTCGCCGCCGACCGGGTGACCATCTCCACGGTCGGGCGCGGCCGCTTCGACGATTTCCTGCCGCTGCGCGCGCGGGTCACGCCGCTCCTCACCGTCTATCTCGACGCCGTCGAGGGCGGCCGGGTCGAGAAGCTCTACGTCGAGGACGGGGCGATGGTGAAGAAGGGCCAGCTGCTCGCCGAGCTCAGCAATTCGGACCTGCAATTGAACGTCCTCGCCCGCCAGGCCGACGTGTCGCGCGAAATCAACTCGATGCGCAACATGGAGCTGAACCTCGCCCAGACCCGCACCAACGACCAGCGCCAGGTGATCGAGGCGCAGCTCGCCGCCGACAAGGCGCGCCGCCAGTATGAGATGCAGCGGCCGCTGATGGACAAGGGCTTCGTCCCTGCCAAGACGTTCAACGACAGCCGCGACGATTATGAATCCAACCGCCGCCGGGCCGACGTGCTGGCGCGGGCGCGGGTCACCGACGAGAAGCTCCAGTCGAGCCAGCTCGCCCAGCTGCGCGCGTCCAATGCCTCATTGAGCCAGAGCCTCGGCATCGCCCGATCGAGCCTCGACGCGCTGAACCTCAAGGCGCCGGTCGACGGGCAGCTCACCGCTTTCTCGATCCAGGTCGGCCAGTCGCTGCAGCGCGGCGAGCGGTTGGGCCAGATCGACAGCGCCGGCCACAACAAGATCGTCGCCTCGGTCGACGAATTCTATCTCGGCCGGGTCCAGCCGGGTCAGGTCGCCACGGTCGATGTCGGCGGCAAGACCTACCGGGCCAAGGTCGCGAAAATCTACCCGCAGGTGCGCAACGGCACGTTCGACGTCGACCTCTGGTTCGTCGGCGACGAGCCCAACGACCTCAATCGCGGCCAGACCCTGCAGGTCAAGCTGACCCTCGGCGATCCGACCCCGGCCTTGCTGATACCCAACGGCGCTTTCTACAACGAGACCGGCGGCGCCTTCGTTTTCGTGGTGGCGCCGGACGGCAGGAGCGCGGTCAAGCGCAACGTCCGGCTCGGCCGCCGCAACGCCGATTTCATCGAAGTGCTCGACGGCCTCGAGCCGGGCGAGCGCGTCATCACCAGCCCCTACACGGGTTTCGCCGACAAGGATCGGCTGGACCTCGACTCATGACCGAAGGAGCCGACCTATGCTGAGCATGCGTGAATTGTCGCGGGTCTACCGCACCGACACCGTCGAGACGACGGCGCTCGACAAGATCGACCTCGACATCGCCGACGGCGAGTTCGTCGCGATCATGGGCCCCTCGGGCTGCGGCAAGTCGACCCTGCTCAACGTGCTCGGAATGCTCGATTCGCCGTCGAGCGGCTCCTACGTCTTCGACGGGGTCGAGGTGGCGGGGCTGCCCGAGGCGAAGCTCGCCGACATCCGCAAGCAGAATATCGGCTTCATCTTCCAGAGCTTCAACCTGGTCGACGAGCTTTCGGTCCGCGAGAATGTCGAGCTCGCTCTGCTCTACCACGACGTCGCCGCCGCCGAGCGCCGCCGCCGGGTCGACGAGGTGATGGACAAGGTCGGGATCGCCCACCGCGCCCGGCACCGGCCGAGCCAGCTGTCGGGCGGCCAGCAGCAGCGCGTCGCCGTCGCCCGCGCCCTGGTCGGCAACCCGAAGCTGATCCTCGCCGACGAGCCGACCGGCACTCTCGACACCCAGCATGGCGAGGAAGTGATGAAGATGCTCCAGGCCTTGAACCGCGAGGGCTCGACCATCGTCATGGTCACCCACTCGCCGGCCCACGCCGATTATGCCGGCCGGGTCGTCAACATGCTCGACGGCAAGATCCTGATCGAGCGCCGCCGCGCCGCCTGAGCGCGGGAGTGGAGGGGGCGCCGACGCGCGCCCACGAGGAGGAGAGACAGAGATGTGGCGCAATTACCTGACCGTCGGCGTCCGCGCTTTGGGGAAGAACCGCACCTACGCGTTCATCAACATCCTCGGCCTCGCCATCGGCATGGCCGCTTGCCTGATGATCCTCCTCTTCGTCCGCTACGAGATGAGCTACGACGCCTGGATCCCGCACGCCGACGACACCTACCAGTTCCAGAGCTGGTACCATGACCATGTCACCGGCGAGGAAGCGCAGCTGCAGATGACGCCGTTCGCCGCCGGCGAGGCGCTGAAGAAGGACTTCCCGCAGGTCGAGCAGGCGGTCTACGCCTGGAACAACGATCCGGTCTTCTTCTCGAACGGCCAGGCGGAGAAGACCAAGGACTATCTCTACACCGACGGCAATTTGCTGGACGTGCTCGAGCTGCCGCTGGCCGCGGGCAACCGGGCCGACCTCGACAAGGTCAACAACGCCGCGATCTCGCAGGCCGAGGCGATCCGCCGCTTCGGCACCGAGCAGGTGCTCGGCCGCACGCTGACGCTCATCAGCAAGGGCCAGAAATGGGACTTCAAGATCGTCGCGGTGATCAAGGACCTGCCGAAGAACACGCACTTGCGGGTCAATGCCTTCGTCCACCTCGACATCCACAGCTTCATGGCCAAGGAACCGCAGGCGCTGACCTGCTGGGGCTGCCAGAACGGCTGGGTCTATGCGCGGCTGCGCCCTGGCGCCGACGCCAAGGCGATCGAGGCCCAGCTCCCGGCCTGGGAGAAGCGCAACATCCCCGACCAGAATAGCGGCGAGGCGCATTTCAACGCCGGCGACGATCAGGATTGGCACCTCGTGCGCCTTCGCGACATCCACCTCGGCAAGGCGCAGGGCGGAGCGATGAGCCCGGGCAACGATCGCACGACGATCGTCACCTTCGCGGTCATCGCGCTGCTCATCCTCGGCATGGCGGTGGTCAATTTCACCAACCTCGCCACCGCCCGAGCCAGCCAGCGGGCGCGCGAGGTGGCGCTTCGCAAGGTGCTCGGGGCGACCCGCAAGCAGCTGATCGCCCAGTTCGTCGGCGAATCGATCATCGTCGCCGTCGTCGCGATGGTGATCGCCCTCGCCCTCGTCGAGTTGCTCATTCGCCCGTTCGCCGCCTTTCTCGAGGCCGACCTCAAGCTCACCTATTTCGGCTCCGGCGGAATCGCCCTGCCGGTGGTGCTGCTGGTGCTGATCGTCGGGGTGCTCGGCGGCCTCTATCCCGCCTTCTTCCTGTCCCGCTTCCAGCCGGCGCAGGTCCTCAAGGCCAACAAGTCGTCGGCCGAGACGCCGGGCTCCGGACGCCTCAGGAGCGTGCTCGTCGTCGGCCAGTTCGCCGTCTCGATCGGCCTCATCATCTGCACCGCGGTGATCTACGCGCAGACGGTCTACGCCCGCACGGTCGACCCCGGCTACCGGCGCGACCATATCCTCCAGGTCGAGGAGCTTTCCCGCTACCAGCTGATCGACAAGGGCGAGGTCATCGCCGACCAGGTGCGGCGAATCCCGGGAGTCGACGCGGTCGGCCTCACCACCATCGGCGTCGCCACCGACAACCAGAATAATACGGGGGTCATGGTGCCGGGCGGATCCGAGCCGCTCACCATCGGCAATTACACCGTCGACGAAGGTTTCAAGGACGCGATGGGCCTGACCATGGTCGCCGGCCGGTGGTTCGATCCCAACCGGCCCCTCGACGATATGACGCTCCCCTTCCCGCCCGATCCCGAAGCGCAAAAGGCGCTGGCGGCGAGGGGCACCAACATCGTCATCAACGAGTTCGCCGCCAAGCGGATGGGCTTCAGGAACCCGGCCGACGCGGTCGGCAAGACGGTGCGCTCGACCCTGGTCGAGAACGAATATGGCCTGGTCCCGACGACCATCATCGGAGTTGTCCGGGACAGCCGCTTCCGCTCGGTCAAGCTTCCGCTCGATCCGATCCTGTTCCAGAACGCCAACAGCGGCCAGTCGCACATGATCATCCGCTTCCACGGCGACCCGTCGGCGATCCGCGCGGCGGTCGAGCGGGCCTGGAAGGGTTTCACCAACGAGGTGCCGTTCACCGCCAAATTCTCCGACGACATCATGGTCGAGCTCTACAAGGCGGAGGACGCGCGGGCCAAGACCTTCGCCGCCTTCGCCATCCTGTCGGTGATCGTCGGCTGCCTCGGACTGTTCGGTCTCGCCGCCTTCACCGCCGAGCGGCGCACCAAGGAGATCGGGATCCGAAAGGTGCTCGGCGCCCGCGTCCGCGACATCGTTCGGCTGCTGGTCTGGCAATTCTCCAAGCCGGTGATCGTCGCCAATCTGATCGCCTGGCCGATCGCCTGGTGGGTGATGCGGGGCTGGCTGAACGGCTTCGACACAAGAATTACGCTCGGGCCGACGCCGTTCCTTCTGGCCGGCGGGCTCGCCCTCGCCATCGCGGTCGCGACGGTGGCCGGCCACGCCATCCGGGTCGCCCGGTCGAACCCCATCCACGCCCTCCGCTACGAATAGGATCCCTCAAGCCATGTGGCGCAACTATCTCACCGTCGGCGTTCGGGCGCTCGCCAAGAACAAGACCTACGCCTTCATCAACATCTTCGGGCTCGCGCTCGGCCTCGCCGCCTGCCTGCTGATCCTGCTCTACGTGCGCTACGAGCGCAGCTACGACGCGTGGATGCCGGGTGCCGACCGCGCCTTCCAGCTGCAGGATTATTACAAGGCCACTCCGAACGGCGGCGAGGAGATGGCGCTGCAGATGACCAGCTACGCCTCGGGCAAGGCGCTGGTGAAGGATTTCCCGCAGATCGAGAACGCCGTCTACGTCTCGTCGAGCGCGGCGACCGTGCTCCAGAAGGGGGAGCCGAGCGCGCCCGAGCATTTCAATTTCGTCAGCGGCAATCTGTTCGACATCCTCCAGGTGCCGTTCGTGAAGGGCAACCGCGAGACCGCTCTCAGCCGCCCGAATTCGGTCGTGCTCAGCGAGACCGAGGCGGCGATCCGCTTTCCCAACCAGGAGGCGATGGGCCAGACCCTGACCCTGGTCAGCAAGGGGAAGGCCGCCGATTACACGGTGACAGGGGTGATGCGCGACCTGCCGAAGAACAGCCATCTCGACCTCGGCATCGTCGCCCGCTTCGACCCGGAAGATTATTATGCCGACCAGCCCTTCTACCTGACCGGCTGGGGCAACCAGGGCGGCTGGTGGTACGTCAAGCTTCGGCCCGGCGCCTCGGCCGACGACATCAACCGCCAGCTCCCCGCCTGGGAGAAGCGCAACATCCCCGACGATACCGGCGGCGGCGAGAAGACCAACCAGGGCGATTCGCAGGACTGGCAGCTCGTCAACGTCCGCGACGTCCATCTCGGCAAGGCCCAGCAGGCGACGATGAAGCCCGGCAACGACCGCCGAACCATCGCCACCTTCGCCATCATCGCCCTCCTGATCCTCGGCATGGCGGTGGTCAACTTCACCAACCTCGCCACCGCGCGCGCCTCGCAGCGGGCGCGCGAGGTCGCGCTGAGGAAGGTGCTGGGCGCCAGCCGCCGCCAGCTGATCGTCCAGTTCATCGGCGAATCGCTGCTGGTGACGGCGCTTGCGATGGTGCTTGCGCTGGCGATGGTCGAGCTCGGCCTGGGGGCGTTCAACCGCTTCCTCGACGCCGACATCGCGCTCACCTACTGGGGCCGGGGCGGCGTGCTTCTGCCCGTCTTTGTCCTGCTGCTGTTCGTCGGAGCGGCCGGCGGGCTCTACCCGGCTTTCTATTTGTCGCGCTTCCAGCCGGCGCGCGTCCTCAAGGCGAACAAATCGTCGGCCGAGGCGCAGGGCACCGGGCGGCTGCGCAACATCCTCGTCGTCGCCCAGTTCGCCGTGTCGATCGGACTGATCATCTGCACGGCGGTCATCTACGCCCAGACCCTCTACGCGCGAACCGCCGACGCCGGCTATAACCGCCACGGCCTGCTTCAACTGCAGGGCATGGGCCTTCGCCAGGTCCAGCCCGTCGCCGAGACGATGAAGCGCGAGATCGAGAAGATCGACAGCGTCCAGGGCGCGGCGCTCACCGGAATCGGCGTGGCGCCGGGCAACAACAGCGTCACCTCGGTCTATTTGCCCGGCAATTCCAAGGGGAACGACCTCGGCATCTACGTCGTCGACGCCGATTTCTTCCCGACCATGGGGATGAAGATCCTCGCCGGCCGCAACTTCTCCGACCGGATCGCGATGGACGATTCGACCACGCCTTTCCCGACCGACAAGGCGGCCGAGGCGGTCTTCGCCAAGCGCGGCACCGACGTCGTCCTGACCCAATCGGCCGCCGCGCGGCTGGGCTTCCGCGATCCTCAGCAGGCGATCGGCAAGACCATCCAGTCGGGCCTCAGCCTGCCCGAATTCGGCCTGGTCAACGCGACCATCGTCGGCGTGGTCAACGACGCGCGCTTCCGCTCGGTGCGCGACCCCTTGCAGCCGATCATGTTCCTCTTCGCCCATAATTCGACCAACGCCATGGTCATCCGCTACGCCGGCCGCGAGCCCAAGGCGGAGCTGGCCGACGTCGAGCGGCTGTGGAAGCGCTTCGCGCCCGACGTGCCGTTCAAGGGCGAGCTCGCGGACGACCGGGTGCGCCGCCTCTACGAGCGCGACGAGGCGCGTGGCCAATTGTTCGGCGCCTTCGCTTTGCTCGCCGTGGTGATCGGCTGCCTCGGCCTGTTCGGCCTCGCCGCCTTCACCGCCGAGCGGCGCACCAAGGAGATCGGAATCAGGAAGGTGATGGGCGCGCGCAGCCGCGACATCGTCCGCCTGCTCGCCTGGCAATTCTCCAAGCCGGTGATCGTCGCCAACCTCATCGCCTGGCCGGTCGCCTGGTGGGTGATGCGCGACTGGCTGAACGGGTTCGACGCCCGCATCGCGCTCGGCCCGGTGCCGTTCCTCGCGGCGGGCGTCCTCGCCCTCGCCATCGCGCTCGGCACCATCGCCAGCCACGCCTTCCGGGTCGCCCGGGCCAATCCGATCCACGCGCTGCGCTACGAATAACGGAAAGGTCGCGCCTTCACGAACAGGGAGAGGGGTCATGCTGCGCCATTATCTGACCGTGAGCCTCAGGATCCTGGCGAGGAACCGGACCTATGCGGCGATCAACATAATCGGGCTGGCGCTGGGCCTCGCCGCCTGCATGCTGATCCTGCTGTTCGTGCGGTGGGAGCTCTCCTACGATTCCGGCCTCCCCGATGCCGGCCGGGTCTTCCAGATCCAGGAATGGTTCGACGCCGACGGCGATCAGCCTGCGGGCAGCGGCCAGATGACCTCGATCGCCTCGGCCCTCGCGCTGCGCAAGGACTTCCCGCAGTTCGAGCGGGTCGTCTATCTCGAGAACGGCAATCCCACCATCCTCCAGGACGGCCAGGCGACGGCTTCCGACCATTTCCTCTTCGCCGACGGGCCGATCTTCGACATCCTCGAGCTGCCATTCGTCCGAGGCGACCGGCGGACCGCCCTGGCCGGCCCCGGCTCGCTCGTCCTCACCCAAAGCGAGGCCCTGAAGCGGTTCGGCAATGCCGACCCGATGGGCAAGACGCTCACCCTGATGATCTCCGGCAAACCGGTCGACTATCGGGTGACCGGAATCGTCGCCGACCCGCGCCACAGCCACCTCGCTCTCTCGATCGTCGCCCGCTACGATCCGGTCAGCTATTGGAGCTCGAGCCCGTCGCGGCTTTCCCAATGGCTGGCCAAGAACGGCTATACCTATGCCAAGCTGAAGCCCGGCCTCGATATCGCCTCGGTCACGAGCCAGATGCCGGCGTGGAAGAAGCGCAACATCCCGGACGAGATCGTCGCGGGGAAGCGCTCCAATCCCGGCGACGGCCGAACCTGGAAGCCGGTCCCGATCGGCGAGGTCCATCTCGGCGAGGCGCAGCGCGGATCGATGACTCCGGGCAGCGACCGGCGGACGATCGCCACCTTCGCCATCGTCGCCCTGCTGATTCTCGGAGTCGCGATCGTCAACTTCACCAACCTGGCCACCGCTCGCGCCAGCCGCCGCGCCCGCGAAGTGGCGCTGCGCAAGGTCGTGGGCGCCTCGCGGCGGCAGCTGATCGTCCAGTTCCTCTCCGAATCGATCCTGCTCGCCGCGCTGGCGATGGTCATCGCCCTCGCTCTCATTGAGCTTCTTCTTCCCTCGCTCAACCACTTCCTCCAAGCCGACATGCGCATGGCCTATCTCGGCCGCGATGGGTTGCTCTCGCCGGTCGTCATGCTGGTCTTCCTGGTCGGCGCCGCCGGCGGCCTCTATCCCGCTTTCTACCTGTCGCGCTTCCAGCCGGCGAAGGTGCTGAAGGCGAACGTCTCGGCGTCGGACGGCGAGGGGTCGGGGCGGCTCCGCGGCATTCTCGTCGTCTTCCAGTTCGCCGTGTCGATCGGCCTCATCATCTGCACCGCGATCATCTATTCGCAGACCGTCTATGCCCGCACCGCCGATCCCGGCTACCGGCGAGACGGGTTGATGCAGATCGACAACGTCAACCGCCGGGCGATGCGTCCGGTCATCGCCACCCTGCTCAATGAAATCTCCCGGATCGACGGCGTGAAGTCCGCCGGCCGTTCGACCATCGGGGTCGCCACCTTCCCGATGGAGAATCTGACCGTCCAGGCGCCCGGAGCGGCCGAGGGGGTAGAGCTCAACGAATATCGGGTCGATACCAACTTCTTCCGGACCATGGGCATCCGCCTGCTGGCCGGCCGCTCGTTCGTCGAGGGCCGGGCGATGGACGACAGCACGCTCGAAGGACTTCCTCCGGACCCGGCGGAGGCGAAGGCGCTCGCAGGGCGCGGCTACGGCATCGTCCTCAACGCCTTCGCGGCGCGCCGGCTCGGCTTCCTTCGTCCGGCCGACGCAGTCGGCAAGGTGCTGATGGCCGACGACGGCGACGTCGAGGCGAACGGCCGGACCCCCGTCACGATCATCGGCATCGTCCAGGATTCGCGCTTCCGCTCGATCCGCGAGCCGGTCGAGCCGATCGTCTTCGTCTACGACCGCTACCAGCCGAGCTGGCTGCTCGTCCGCTCCCAGGGCTCTCCCGTCGCCGTGCGCGACGCGATCGAGCGGGTGTGGAAGCGGGTGGCGCCGGACGTGCCGTTCCACGCCGAATTGAGCGACGACATCGTGCGCAAGCTCTACGACGCCGACGAGGCGCGCGCGGAGATCTTCGCCGCTTTCTCGGCGCTGGCGATCGTCATCGGCTGCCTCGGCCTGTTCGGCCTTGCCGCCTTCGCGGCCGAGCGGCGTACCAAGGAGATCGGCATCCGCAAGGTGCTGGGCGCCCGCGCCCGCGACATCGTCGCTCTGCTCGCCTGGCAATTCTCGAAGCCGGTGCTGGTCGCCAACCTCATCGCCTGGCCGGTCGCCTGGTGGGTGATGCGCGACTGGCTGAACGGCTTCGACGCCCGGGTCGATCTCGGGCCGGGGCCATTCCTGCTCGCCGGCTTCCTCGCGCTGGCGATCGCGCTCGTCACGATCGGCGGCCATGCCCTGCGGGTCGCCCGCGCCAATCCGATCCACGCCTTGCGCTACGAGTGAGCGCCGCCTAGCTCAAGCCGGGTGAAGGACGAGAGGCTCAGGCTCGGCTCGCGGCTGTTGATCGGCGGCATCGCCGGCTTCGTCGGAACGATGGCGATGACGGCCGGGATGCGGCGCATGCACCGGTGGCTGCCGGCAAAGGAGCGCTATCCGCTCACGCCGCGCGAGATCATCGATTCGGGCGCGAGTCAGGTGGGCGTGTCGCTGCCCCATGAGGCCGCGAAGGACGTCACCACCGCCGCCCATTTCGCCTACGGCGCGGCAATGGGCGCGCTGATCGCCGCGATGAACCCGGATCCCAAGAAGAAGACCGGCGCGGCTGCGGGCTTAGCGGTGTGGGTGGCGAGCTACATGGGCTGGCTCCCCGCCGTCGGCACGCTCGAGCCGGCGACGAAGCATCCGGCCCGCCGCAACGCCCTGATGATCGTCGCCCATTTGGTCTGGGGCGCGAGCACGGCGGCGGCGATCCGCGAGCTGAGGCTGGCGCGGGAGACGATCCTGGCGGCGGGCCCCGACAAGGATGCGCCGCCTCCCAAATCCTCCCCTCGATTTCGAGGGGAGGGGGACCGCGCGTAGCGCGGTGGAGGGGCTTCTTTGGAAAGAAGGGCCCCTCCACCATGCTTCGCATGGTCCCCCTCCCCTGCAAAAGCAGGGGAGGATTAGTTCGCCATCGCGGCGCTTTCGTCGACCGGGACGACCGGGAGCCAGACCGCGCTCGAGGTCGCGCCGCCGCGCAGGATCGTCACCGTCGCCGCGCGATAGTCGCCCTTCTTCGCGAGGAAGATGTTGGGGACGAAGGTCTGCGGGTTGCGGTCGTAGAGCGGGAACAGGGTCGACTGGACCTGGACCATGATCCGGTGGCCGGGCTGGAAGACGTGGTTCACCGTCGGCAGGCGGAACCGGTAGCGCTGGGCCTTGCCGGGCGGGATCGCCTCGGGATGCTCGAAGCTGTTGCGGTAGCGGCCGCGGAAGATGTCGAGGCTGATTGCCAGCTGGTAGCCGCCCATCTTCGGGTCGGTCGCCACCTCGTCGGGATAGACGTCGATCACCTTGACGACGAAGTCGCCGTCGGTGCCGGTCGTCTTCGCGTAGAGGTCGGCGATCGGCGGGCCCGAGACCCGCACCGGCGCGGTCAGCACCGGGCTCTCGTAGGTGAGGACGTCGGGGCGGCCATCGGCGTGGCGCTGGTCGCTGACCAGCCATTCGCCCCAGCGCCCGTCGTTGAAATTGACCGGGCGCGGCAGGTGCGGGACCGGCTTGGCGGGGTCGGAGACGTAGGAATCGCTCCCCGCGACTGGCTGTGAGAAAGCAAGGCCGCCGTCCGCCTGGAGATAGATCGGAGTCAGCGGCGCGGGGCAGCCCTGCTCGCAGGCCAGCGGCCAGGTCCGGAACCGGTCCCAATGGTTCTCGCCGGTATTGTAGATCGTCGCGGCCGGCAGGGCGACCGGCGGGCCGTCCTTGAGATAATGGTCGAAGAAGGGGAGGATGACGTCCTTGCGGAACTGGAGGGCGGTGTCGCCTTCCCACTGAAGCGGCCCGAGCGCCCGGCCCTCTCGGTTGATCTGGCTGTGCCGCCAGGGACCCATGACGAGGAAATTGTTGCCCGTCCTGCCCTTGGCCTTGAGCGCCTCCCAGCTGTGGACGGCGCCGTACATGTCCTCCTGGTCCCACAGGCCCTGCTCCCAGACGGTCGGTACGTTGGAAGGATTGGCGGCGAGCAATTTGTCGAGCGCCTGGCCCTGCCAGAAGGCGTCGTAGGCCGGGTGGGCGACCATGCGCTGCCAGAAGGGCAATTGGTCGTAGCCCGAGGCCCTCGCCCAGTCCCCGGCCGAGCCGACCCGGCGGAAATTGTCGTAATCGTCATAGCCGCCGGTCGGCGGCGCCTTGCCCTCGCCCTTGTAGCCGGTCTGGGCGCCGAGCCAGGCGATGTTGGCGAGCCGGAAGGCGCCGTAGTGGAACCAGTCGTCGCCCATCCAGCCGTCGACCATCGGGCTCTCGGGCGCCGCCACCTTCAGCGCCGGGTGCGGATTGAGGAGGGCCATCACCACGGTGAAGCCCTCGTAGGAGGAGCCGATCATTCCGACCCGGCCGTTCGATTCGGGCAGGTTCGCCTTGTTGACCAGCCAGTCGATCGTGTCCCAGGCGTCGGTGACGTGGTCGGTCCTGGCGGCGTTCAACGGCCCGGAGACCGGGCGGGTGACTACATATTCGCCTTCCGAGCCATATTTGCCGCGCACATCCTGATAGACCCGGATGTATCCGGGCCTGACGAACAGCTCGTCCGCGAGCGGCAGGGTCGAGAGGATGCTCGGGCTGTCCATCCGCCTCGCCCGCTCCTTGGCGTTGTAGGGCGTTCGGGTCAGCACGATCGGCGCGTTGGTCGCGCCCTTGGGATAGACGATGACGGTGTAGAGCTTCACCCCGTCGCGCATCGGGATCATCACCTCGCGCTTCACGTAATCGCGCGCCTCGATCGGCGGGGTGAACTTGGCGGGGATGTCGCCGCCCGGCGGCGCCAGCAGCGACGGCGCGGGTTGCGCCAGCGCGGCGGCGGAGAAAGCGAGCAAAGCGAGGCAGGCGAGCTTGAGGTTCATCGGGCACGACTCCGGGCAGACAGTGCGGCTGCTTAGGACCAAGCCGGGTCGCGCGGCAACGCGTTCGCGCGCAAGGCCCGGGATTAGGCGTTGACATTCAAGCTTCGACGTTTCTACAAATATCGAAATGAAAGCCGCCGTCGCCGTTTCTGCTCTCGGGGCCCTCGCCCAGGAGCATCGGCTCGCAATCTTCCGGCTGCTCGTCCAGACCGGCGCCGAAGGGCTGGCCGCCGGCGAGATCGCGCGTCGGCTCGATTTGCCCAATTCCTCGCTCTCCTTCCATCTCGCCCAGCTCGGACGCGCCGGCCTGATCGGCCAGGAGCGGCGGCACCGCTCGCTGATCTACCGCGCCGATTACGCGGCGATGGACAGGCTGGTCGGCTATCTGATGGAGAATTGCTGCGGCGGCGCCGGCTGCGCGGGCCCGGCCGCCGCTCCCGCCTGCGAAAGGGAAGAGGCATGAAGCGCCTCCACGTCCATGTCGGAGTCGCGGACCTCGAAGCCTCGATCCGATTCTACGCGACCTTGTTCGCCGCCGAGCCGAGCGTCGTGAAGGCGGATTATGCGAAGTGGATGCTCGACGATCCGCGAGTCAATTTCGCCATCTCCTCCGGCCATGCCGGCCGCGGCATCGAGCATCTCGGGATTCAGGCTGAGAGCGAGGCCGAGCTCGGCGAGGTCTATGACAGGCTGAGCGCCGCCGACCGGCCGGTGCTCGAGGAGGGCAAGGTCACCTGCTGCTACGCGCGATCGAAGAAGAGCTGGGTCGCCGATCCGGACGGCGTGGTGTGGGAAACCTTCCTCACCACCGGCGAGGCGGCCGTCTATGGCGAAGGTGCGGCGCTCGACGCTTTGGCGGCTGAGCCGAAGGCGGCGCCTTGCTGCGCTCCTGCGGCGACGCACGATGGCTGAGTCGCCCGGGCTCGGCCGCCGCCTCGCCGCCGAAGGGCTCGGCGCCTTCTTCCTGTTCGCGACCGTGATCGGCTCCGGAATCATGGCCGAGAACCTCTCTCGCGGGAACGACGCCATCGCTCTGCTCGGCAACACGCTCGCCACCGCGGCGATGCTGTTCGTGCTGATCGCGATGCTGGGGCCGATCTCGGGCGCCCATATGAACCCGGCGGTCAGCCTCGTCGCCGCCTCGCGGCGCGAGCTCGCCTGGCGCGACGCCGGGCTCTACGCGCTGGTCCAGCTCGGCTTCGGGATACTCGGCGCCTGGGCGGCGCATTTGATGTTCGATCGGCCGATGCTGCAGCTGTCGGTGAAGGCGCGGACCGGAATCGGCCAGTGGGCGGGCGAGGCGATCGCCACCTTCGGCCTCATCCTCACCATCCTCGGCACGGTGCGGCACCGCAAGGAATGGGTTCCGGCCACCGTCGCGCTCTACATCGCCGCGGCTTATTGGTTCACCTCGTCCACCAGCTTCGCCAACCCGGCCATCACCATCGCCCGAAGCCTCTCCGACAGCTTCGCCGGAATCGCTCCGGCAAACGTTCCGGGGTTCGTCGCGGCGCAGCTGATGGGCGCGGCCGCCGGCGCCGCGGTCGGCGGCCTGCTGTTCGATCCGCCGAGACGAGGCTAGCACTCCCCTCCCCTGCATTTGCAGGGGAGGGGGACCATGCAAGCATGGTGGAGGGGCTTCTTGCGCCAAAGGGCCCCTCCACCGCGCTACGCGCGGTCCCCCTCCCCCGGAAATCCGGGGGAGGATATTCGCTCAGTCCACGTGGGGGCTCACGGCCGGCGGGTCGCTGGCCGGGAAGCTTTCGTCGGAGGCCTGGTCGACATTCTCCCATTCCCTGGGCGGGTCGCGCATCGCCTCCGGGCCGGCGGAACGAGCGGCGCCGGAATCGCCGACCGGCCCCTGTCCGCCGGTGCCGCTGATCGCCGGCCGGGCGCCTTCATGATTGCCCTCGTCGCCGCGGCGGCGCCAGATCACCGTCGCGAGATAGCCGAGCCCGGCGGCGCAGGCGGCGCCGAGCCCGAGCAGGACCTTCCTCCCCGTCCCCATGATGTCAGGCCTCCTCGGTCAAGGTCGCCGGCTGGGCGGGCGGCAGGCCCGATGTTTCGGCCAGTTGCTTGAGCTCCGCCTTGCGGGCGGCCATCTGCTCGCCGAGCGCGTCGAGGTCGACGTCGGTCGCGCGCGCCTGCTGGAAGATGTTGCCGTTCATCTTCTCCTCCTCGCGGACGTGGTGCTCGATCTCCTCCTGGAGCACCTTCACCTTGGCGTCGTAGAAATGGTCCGAGGGCTCGCCGGCCTCGATGTCGTTGATCAGGACCTTGGCGCCGTCATGCTCGACATAGGCCTCGTCGAGCGAATCGTCCTCGATCTTGCCGCGCAGCGCCGGATAGAAGATCTCCTCCTCGATCATCGCGTGGATCTTGAGCTCGGTGCAGATCTGCCGGGCGAGCCGCTCCTTCGAGCCGTCGCTTCCGGCCTTCTCGAACTTCTCGAACAAAGCCTCGACCTCGCGATGGTCCTGGGTGAGCAACTGGGTGGCATCGGGCTTCTTGTCGGCGACCATAAGAAAGTCCTCCTCATTTGGCATCTGGAACCATTCGGGCGCAGGTCCGGTTCCTTGGCGATGAACGATACCGAGACCCTTTCGCCCGTCCTTCCAAATGAGACCGAAGAGGCGACCCGGCGGCTGCTCCAGAAGGCGCACGAGCGTGGGCTGATGCTGGCGACGGCGGAGAGCTGCACGGGCGGGATGCTCGCCTCCTTGCTCACCGACGTTCAGGGCGTCTCCCACGTCTTCGAGCGCGGCTTCGTCACCTATACGAACGAGGCGAAGCACGAGATGCTCGGCGTCCCGCTCGCCCTGATCGAGGCGGAAGGGGCGGTCTCGAGGGCGGTGGCGGTGGCGATGGCGGAAGGCGCGCTCGCCCACAGCCGGGCGAACATGGCTCTCGCCGTCACCGGCTTTGCCG
This sequence comes from Sphingomonadales bacterium, assembly GCA_034668685.1. Classification (GTDB taxonomy): domain Bacteria; phylum Pseudomonadota; class Alphaproteobacteria; order Sphingomonadales; family Sphingomonadaceae; genus Allosphingosinicella. The sequence goes on from JAXDPA010000024.1 coordinate 21,185, forward strand.
ATTCCGGCGAGGAGCCGGGCCTTGTCCATTTCGGCTGCGCTCGCGCCGGCCGAGTGACGGCCCATCGCGAGGAACATTTCGGCTCCGGCGGCCGAGGTGCTACACGCGTCGCCTGCATGAAGGTGGCGGTCGAGATGATGGCGGAGATGCTTTGAACATGGCCCGGGCTCCGTTCGAGGCGATCCACCGGCACGGCTATATCCGCGCCGCCGCGGCGAGCCCGACCGCCTCGTCGGGCGACGTCGACTTCAACGTCGAGCAGGCGATCGCGCTGGCGCGGCAGGCCGATGGCCGGAATTGCGACCTGGTCGTCTTCCCCGAGCTCAACATCTCCTCCTACGCGGTCGACGATCTGTTCATGCAGGAGGCGTTCCTCGACGCGGTCGAGGCTGGCGTCGGGCGATTCGTCGCGGCGACGGCGAAGCTCGGCCCGGTGTTCGTCGTCGGAGCGCCGCTGCGCCGCAACGGCCGGCTCTACAATTGCGCGCTGGCGGTCAGCCGGGGCCGCATCCTCGGCGCGGTGCCCAAGAGCTTCCTGCCCAATTACCGCGAATATTACGAGAAGCGCTGGTTCGTCTCCGGCATCGGACTGAACGGCATCGACATCGCCGTGGCGGGGGAGACGGTGCCGTTCGGCACCGACCTCATCTTCGCCGCCGAGGACCTCGCCGACTTCATCTTCCACGTCGAGATCTGCGAGGATTATTGGGCGCCTCAGCCGCCCTCGACCTGGGGCGCGCTCGCCGGGGCGCTGATCCTGTGCAACCTCTCTGCCTCCAACATCACGATCGGCAAGGCGGACGAGCGCAAATTGCTCTGCGCGGCCCATTCGATCCGCTGCAGCGCCGCCTACGTCTACGCCGCATCGGGCCCGGGCGAGAGCACGACCGACCTCGCCTGGGACGGGCAGAGCGCCGTCTACGAGCTCGGCGAATTGCTCGCCGAATCGAACCGCTTCGACATGGAGCCCGAGCTGTGCGTCGCCGACGTCGACGCGCAGCGCCTCAGGCTCGAGCGGATGCGGATGCCGACCTTCAACGACAATGCCGTCGCCGCCGGCCATCCCGAAAAGAGCGCGCGCCGGATCCATTTCGAGCACCGGCCGGCGATGAAGGATATCGGCTTCGAGCGGCGGCTGAGGCGCTTCCCCTACGTTCCGAACCGCCCCGAGCAGCTCGATCAGGATTGCTACGAGGCGTTCAACATCCAGGTCCAGGGCCTCGCCAAAAGGTTCATGACGACGAGCGGCAACCATCTCGTCATAGGCGTGTCGGGCGGCCTCGATTCGACCCACGCTCTGATCGTGGCGGCCAAGATGTGCGACTTCCTGAAGCGGCCGCGCTCGACCATCCTCGGCTTCACCATGCCGGGCTTCGCGACCGGCGACACGACCAGGTCCAACGCCTGGGCGCTGATGAAGGCCCTGGGCGTCGTCGGCGAGGAGATCGACATCCGTCCCGCTGCCGAGCAGATGCTGAAGGACATGGGGCACCCCTACGCCAAAGGCGAGCGGGGGCCGGACGTCTACGACGTCACCTTCGAGAACGTTCAGGCGGGGCTTCGCACCGATTATCTGTTCCGGCTCGCCAACCAGCGCCGCGGCTTCGTCGTCGGCACCGGCGACCTTTCCGAGATCGCGCTCGGCTGGTCGACCTACGGAGTCGGCGACCAGATGAGCCATTATGCGGTCAATGCCGGCGTTCCCAAGACCCTGATGCAGTATCTGATCCGCTGGGCGATCAAATCGAACCAGTTTGACGCCGAAACGGACAAGATTCTCGAAGCGATCCTGCAGACGAAGATTTCACCGGAGCTGGTGCCCGCCGACGACAAGGGCGAGATGCAGTCGACCGAGGACAAGATCGGCCCCTACGAGCTTCACGATTTCTTCCTGTTCCACATCCTGCGCTCGGGGCAGAAGCCGTCCAAGGTCGCGTTCATGGCGTGGCAGGCGTGGCACGACGCGGCGAAAGGCCAATGGCCCGCAGGGTACCCAGAGGGGCTGAAGCGCTCCTACGACCTCGCTACGATCCGCAAATGGCTCGAGGTTTTCCTGTTCCGCTTCTTCCAGATCAGCCAGTTCAAGCGCACCTGCATCCCCAATTCGCCGAAGGTCTCGGCGGGCGGGTCATTGAGCCCGCGCGGCGATTGGCGGGCCCCCGCGGACGGCGTCGCGGGTCCCTGGCTCGACGAACTGAAGGCCGCTTTCGAACCGTGACCGGAACGGCGCGGGTGCGAAACAATCCAGCTTAGTCCTTACTTAGATTAAGTTTTATTCACGCTGCAGTGCGGAACCCGAAGGGCGGCGGGCACGTTGTTCGGGCAGGTCCTTCACTTTTCAGGGAAACCCGCGTTGATCCAGCTCACCACCGCCTCGGAATTGGGGCAGAACCGGCTCGTGTCCGGTCAGCCCGACGACCGCACGCTCCTCTGTTTTTCCCACCTGCGGTGGAATTTCGTCTTTCAGCGGCCCCAGCATCTGATGAGCCGCTTCGCCGAGGCGCGGCGGGTGATCTTCTGGGAGGAGCCCGAAGCGGCGCTTCCCGAATGCGAGCCCGCGCTCGGCGTCCGTACCTGCGCGGAGACCGGGGTGATCGTCGTGACTCCCTCGCTGCCGGAGACCTTGTCCGAGGCGGAGCGCGAGGCGACGCTCGAGACCCTGCTCAATGCCTTCCTCGCCGGTGAGAAGGGGCCGTTCATTCGCTGGTATTACACGCCGATGATGCTCACTTTCTCGCGCGGCGTGCCGTCGGCCTGCACGGTCTACGACTGCATGGACGAGCTCGCCAATTTCCGCTTCGCGCCGCCGCAGCTGCTCAGCCTCGAACAGGAGCTGCTCGACACGGCGGACGTCGTCTTCACCGGCGGCTATTCGCTGTACGAGGCGAAGAAGCAGCGGCACCCGAACATCCACCCCTTCCCCTCCAGCGTCGACCGCGCGCACTTCACCCGGGCGCGGGGCGTCGATGCCTCGCCGGACGACCAGGGCCCGATCGGCAAGCCCCGCTTCGGATTCTACGGCGTCATCGACGAGCGGATGGATCTCGACCTCATCGCCGCGGTCGCCGACGCGCACCCGGAATGGTCGATCGTCATGGTCGGCCCGGTGGTGAAGATCGACCCGGCCGATCTGCCGATCCGCGCCAACATCCATTATGTCGGCGGCAAGAGCTACGAGGAGCTGCCGCTCTATCTCGGCGGCTGGGACGTCGCCCTGATGCCGTTCGCGATCAACGATTCGACCAAGTTCATCTCGCCGACCAAGACCCCCGAATATCTCGCCGGCGGACGCCCGGTCGTGTCGACCCCGATCACCGACGTCATCCGCCATTACGGCGACCTCGAGGCGGTGTTCATCGCCGACGGCGCGGATGCGTTCATCCGCGCCTGCGAGGAGGCGCTGGCGCTGGCGAAGGGCGGCGACGAATGGCTGAAGGATGTCGACCTGAAGCTCGCCAACCTCAGCTGGGACATCACCTATGCCCGGATGGCCGGCCTCGTGCAGGAGGCGATCAAGGTACCGACCGCCGGCCCGAACATCGTCAAGCGCGCCGCCAAGAAGAGCTACGACTATCTCGTCGTCGGCGCGGGCTTTGCCGGCTCGGTGATCGCCGAGCGGCTGGCGAGCCAGCTCGGTGCCCGAGTCCTCGTCATCGACAAGAGGCCGCACGTCGCCGGCAACGCCTATGACCATCTCGACGAGGCGGGCGTCCTCATCCACCAATATGGACCGCACATCTTCCACACCAATTCGGACGAGATCGTCGACTATCTCTCACAGTTCACCGAGTGGCACCCCTATGAGCACCGTGTCCTCGCGCAGGTGCGCGGCCAGCTGGTACCGATTCCGATCAACCGGACGACGCTCAACAAGCTGTTCGGGCTGAGCCTCGAGACCGACGAGCAGGCCGCCGCCTATCTCGCCTCCCGCGCCGAGACGGTGGAGGAGATCAGGACGTCCGAGGACGTCGTCATCAACGCCGTCGGCCGCGAACTCTACGAGCTCTTCTTTCAGGGCTATACGCGCAAGCAATGGGGCATCGACCCCTCCGGCCTCGACAAATCGGTGACGGCGCGCATCCCGACCCGCACCAACACCGACGACCGCTATTTCGGCGACAAGCACCAGATCATGCCGAGGGACGGCTACACCGCGATGTTCAACCGGATGCTCGACCATCCGAATATCGATGTGCTGCTCTCGACCGATTACAAGGACATCGTCGACGAGGTCGATGCCGGCCACGTCGTCTTCACCGGGCCGGTCGACGAATATTTCGGCTTCCGCTACGGCAAGCTCCCCTACCGGAGCCTGCGCTTCGAGCATAAGGTGCTGGACAAGGAGAACTTCCAGCCCGTCGCGACGGTGAATTACCCCGATCCGCAGGTGCCCTACACCCGCATCACCGAATACAAGCATTTGACCGGCCAGACGCACTCGAAGACGAGCATCACCTACGAATATCCGTCGGCGGAGGGCGATCCCTATTATCCGATCCCGCGGGCGGAGAATCAGGCGCTCTACAAGAAGTACGAGGCGCTCGCCGATGCGACGCCGGACGCCACCTTCGTCGGGCGGCTCGCCACCTATCGCTATTACAATATGGACCAGGTCGTCGGCCAGGCCCTCGCCGCCTTCCGTCGCCTCCACGCCCGGGTCGAGGCGGAAGGGGCGGCGAACAACGGCGGCCTCTGGACGGAAGCGGCGGAGTAGGCGGAAACCTCCTTCCGCTATCTCGCCGCCCCCAGGATCTTCCACGGCAGGCCGGGCAGCTTGATCATCGGTGCGCTGCACACGGTGCAGCGACTGACGAAATGACCGCGGTCCCAGTGGCTCGTCCGGAGGTCGGCGACATGGCGGCCTAACCAGTCGTGCAGGCTCACCGTCGCGTCCCCTCGGACTGATTCGCCTGCAAGGCGGTGCGCCCGACTTCCCACGAGCGGTGCAGATCCTGGCGGATCGAACGGCCGGCGAGATGAGCGTCCACGGCCTCGTGCCCCTCCCGCTTCAGCATGGCGGCGAGCTCGGGCAAGGTTTCATAAGCGCCCAGCCTGGCCAGCTCGAAAGCGCGCTCGACGGTCGTCGGCCTGCTCAGCGCCGACGCCGGCAAGACAGTTGCGGCGGTCGCCATATCAGCGCCGTTCCACGCCGGCGAGTCGGAGCCGGACGTAACGATTGGCCACGCCGAGATGCTCCTCGCGTTCGCCCTCGTCGGGGCTGCGCGAGGCCATCCAGCGGGCGCCGGTCTCCAGTCGCTGGTAACGTTCGGCGTCGGCGGTTTCCGGCAGCGGCAGCGCGAGGGGGGCGCCTTCCTGCTCCGGGCGGTTTCCGGCAGCGGCCGCGGCGGCGGCCTTGATGCTGTAGCGGCCGGCGAGATCGAGATGGACGAGCCGCGCCTCGGCGCCACCCGCGCGTCGTGCGTTGGCGACCGAAGCGCGCTTGCGGCCGAGCCAGTAAGCCTGTTCCATGCGATCACCTTCATCCTGGCAAGCGGGAGCGCACGAAGTCTCTCTGTCACGGGATGCTTGCGGGACGATCAGGTGATGCGAGGAGCCTAGCAGCTAAAGGCGCGGATTGCGAGCGCGATCACGGGCGGGGCGTCGGTT